>JADGNM010000172.1 GCA_017883485.1 Methanosarcina sp. | reverse complement strand
TAGCATCAAGTTCGAGTCCTTTATCACTTGTGATAGTTTTCAACTAGCATTAGATATCGGTACAGTAATACGTGAAATTATATATCTGTTATCCCTTAGCATGGATAAATTAATTTACCCGCAACTGAATAAGATACCAAAGAGAACGAGTAAAGGTTTCTTTCTTATTTGCTGTATAATGTGACGGCTTTCTGCTTGTTTGCGTATCTTCATAAACGATAAGATACAATAATAGCTTGGAGGGATAAAGTGTATAAATTTATGAAAATCGTGGGTTATAGCTTAGCAACAATAGGATTTGCTTGTGTTGTAAAACACATCATGCATAGCAAAAAGGGTTGTTTGTGTGGCTGGCATAAAATAAAAGTAGAAGAAGAAAAACCAACAGGTGAAACTGAATTGCATAAAACAAAAGCAGAAGAAGGAAAACCAACAGGTGAAAGTGTATCACATAAAATTAAAGTAGAAGATGAAATACGACATGGTTCAAGGTATGGTTCTAATCCGATCCATTATTAAACTGACAACCATTTGTGGAAGGATTACCAGGCTCGAGGATATTACAGGATATTTTTATGGCGGGCTCTGCGGAGCCCTTTAGAATTGTGCAGAAAGATTAGGCTATCGCTCTGGATAATTAGGTTTCGGGGATATCCGGCGAAGTAGCAAAGAAAAACTACAAAAACAGAATAAAAGCAGACCATAACAAAATTGGGGATATAAATGATAGAAATAACAAATAGAGCTGCTGCAGAGCTTAAAGCTTTGATAAGCACAGAAGGGGAGTCGCAACCAGCGATACGAATCTATATAACTGGAACAAGCGCAGATGCTCAATATGGACTAGTGTCGAGTCAATCCTCAAGGATTGAATGATTCTGAATAGTCGTATTCTATTTTATACGACATTTATCTGTTGACTCGACACTAGCACTTGCTGATGATTTAAATGATAATGATGTAACCATGGAAAATAATGGTATCAAAATCGTCATGGAAAAAGACGTGGCGGCTGGCTTTTCTGATGGTAGCATTGATTTCGTTGTTGACGAAACAGGTAAAAATTTCATAATACAAAATGCTGAATCTGGTACTTGTGACAACTGCGAAGAATGTGACATATGCGATATAGAATAGCTTTTTGAAAGATGTATGCATGATTCAATATAAAGTTCAATATTACGCATTGTCAACATTACACTTTAGAGCTATCCGAAAAGTACTGTGCCTAATGTATTTTTTGCAATTGGTAATACGCACAATAAGAACGGATATTTGGTATTATCGACCTATTTTAACTTTTCAACATGCCACTATTGACTTATCGGATAGGCTCTTAATCGAGAGATTCTTTATCTCCTGTACAAGGGTGCCGACAGCCTTTAAGCGAGCTGGCAGGGTTTGATACCTGCTCAGCGATAACGTCGTCCGGTCGCATGCACAATTAATATCAATATCCTCAGAGCACAAAGTGCTATTGGAATTTGAGTGAAAGTATTGTTTAAACTTATTTTATATGTTACCCGATTACTCTATCAAATATTTAGTTTTAAGCTTATTTTTATCCAGTATTTACTACCCTAAATAGAAAATCGGTATGAAAAGCAATTTTAAAAACTTTGGATAGCAAAAACCCTTGAAGATAATTGTTTTTGTCGAAAATACGCACAAGAATTCCAAAGTTTGAACGCAGTCAAAAATTGCCCGGGGTGGTATGGAAAGGTATTAATTGGAGAAGTATGAGTAATAATATGTGGGGTATATAATTATAGTAAGCCCCTGATAAAACTATGAGGTAAATGAGGTAATAACGATGTGTAGTGTTGGAGACGCTTTTGATATCGATATAGATGGAAAATTGCCGGTTAAGGATTATGCATGCAAGGACTGCGGAAATAAATTCAAAGGCATTGGCAAGAATGTGAAGTGTCCTTCCTGCCAGTCCAGTAATGTAGCAGAATCATGATCATCAACCGGATTTCTTAGAGATTATTTTTAATATGAAAAAATCAACCTCTTCTGAAGACATTTCATTGAAGGAAAGTGAAATGCTTCTCCTGCGCGGTACGGCAGGAACGGTGGCTATCGTGAAAGTAGGTCATCGTAGGCAGTTCTTTCTGGAAACTGAAAACCAGGAAATTGTACTCGGACTGGAACCCCATGACCTGATTGTTGCTTCTGCGCTTTCGGTAGATGAGAAAACTGAGAAAGGGCTTAAATGCGTTCTCTTCATGATTCGGGAAATAAGGTCACCATTAATAGTTCTTCCTAAGAACCATCCTGCATCGCCCAGGCTTCCAATCATAGTGTCGGCTGGTAAAAAGACTGTTCTAAGCTGCAATATCACACCTGGCACGCATCCGAATCAAGACGTACTATGCGGTTCAAATGAATTTGATAGTCTTGAGATAACAGGAACATCGGAGGGCGTTCAGATTAAAAATATGCCGCAGTGTGAGGTATTAAGGGTTAACTTTGATATCTGAACAGTACATCTCGCAAGCTTATACATTGCATACAAAAACTAATTTTTGCACTGCTAGAGAACTGGCAGGGATTGATACCTGCCAGCGATGTCGTCGTTCGTTCTTATGCACAGTTACTATCTATATCCCGAGAGCATAAAAAGTCTTAGTAAGCGATGTGAAAGTATTAATTTAAACTTGTATTAAACGTGAGTCGATTACTTAACCAGGAGAAAGCAGAATTCGGGTAGTGTCTTGACTTATTTCGAGTTGTCCAGGTTGATTGCTGTCGAACCATTTTGTCAGTGACCACTGCACAAATTGGTGTGCAGGAAAGTCATCGACACAGTTGTATTTCAAATAAATTCCTTATATAAATCACACCTCATGCAATCTTCACATCTCTCGCTACTCCTAGATCTACGGAGCTCGGCTGCAGCTTGTACCATCTCTGCACGAGTTTTCTCGTGAAGGTCTTCCAATACTTTGAAACGCCTCGACTTAAGCTCGTTGCAGTTTGGATTTTTGGCAATTTCAAGATCGAGATTTCGTAGTTTCAAAGCGACGTCGACAATATACTTACTCTGGTCAACAATATGTTCATCTATAATATCCATTTAATTTTCCCCATATTATAGTATATTTCTTTGAAAAAAGTGACTCAACGGTCTTCCGGTCTAGCCTCTTTTCAGTTGGTGCTCCAATTTGGAGTATTCAAACTCGTTCTACTTCACGCATATTGTTCACTGTGTCATTTTCCTCGTAGATTAAAAGAATATTAATTATTCTATGAGTAAAATATATAATAGTTTCTGATCCGAGACCATTGAACTAATCGAGAGAAACTACAATTGTTTTTGTTAATGTCTTTATCTCATGGAGTGAAATAAAACTCTTAATCAAAGCTTGTGCCGCATTACTGTAAGCTAGGGGGTATTTTCGCGCTGCCGCAAACGATATATTCTGTGATTGCAGAACTAATCCCACAGAGCTTATTCAAACCAGCAGATAGTTCCTACGGGGAGCAATTGTTTTTATCAAGGCCAGAAATCATCATTAACCGTACCACAAATGAGGATGTTTCTTGAAAATTGCAGTTGTGGAAAACAATAACCAGAAAACGAGTTCAATTTTTGAACCTGGATTCGTTACAATATATGAAGAAGACTGCGGGGAATGGAAAGTCCTGAACCGCTTTGAAAATAAGGTTTGCAACGCGAAGGGTATTGCTGCGGTACGCACGGCTGTGGCGGATACCATAAAGCAGCTTGGTGATGTGAAAATAGTGCTTGCAAGTGAAATCCCTGGAATAGCATTCGGCAGTTTTCAAGCAGCAGGCTTTGAAATATTCCTTGTGGAAAATAGCGTGCTGGATGTTCTTGATTCAGTTAAAAAAGAAATGCTTGAGGTAATTGAGGAGCAAAAGGAGAAACTCCGCGAATTCGATATCATGCAATTTTTGGAACCTGGTATGAATAAAGGTGAATTTTTTCTTAATATGGAGGAAATCCTTTTAAAGAATCCTGACTTGACTACAAAGAAAATTCTGATCCCCTATCTGAAAAACGGAGAATTCAACAGGCTGGATGTTATTTGCAGTCATATTCCAAAATGGTTTAACACAGATTTAGGTGTCTTAGGGTTCGAATATGAAACTGAGAATGAATTGCCTAATAGAAAGACCGTTAGAATAGTGCATGTGCAAACTCTATGAAAGTAGGTAAAAATAAGAAGGGATTTCTCCCCTTTTTATTTAATAACTATTTTATTACAGACTAACTTACAAGAATTATCCGTACTGCACGCTGTTAAACAAACTATATAAGTTCCTGCCTTTTTATAGGTGTGAGTCGGGTTCTGTGAAGTTGATCGGGAACTGTCACCAAAATTCCAGCTCCATTTTGTAGGTTTAGCTCCTGAAGTTGTATCTTTGAAGGTAACTTTCTTCCCGGAGATTGCGGATTTGAAACCTGGAACGAAGTATGCAGGTACTTTTCCATATACCATCGTAAAAGCTGCCTTTTTAACCGTGGTCACACAGCAGTTTCCAGAACCGTATGCAGTCACTTTTACGTCATAAGTTCCGGGTTCTTTAATAACGCACGAACAGATACATATCCCTTTTTTCGTGCATCTTGAACAGAAGGAACGGCTGGAACCATCTACCTTTCCAGTTTTGGAATTAATTGCTCTATATTCAACTAGTTTAACAGTGCCTGATATATAACTTGTAAACGTGACTTTCGCTGGTGCGGTTTTGCTTGTAGGGTTTATTGTAAGCTTGGTGATTTTTAAATTGCTGCATGTACCTCCTTTACAGGATACCTGAGGAGCGCTTGCCATTGACGTAATCGGCATCAAAACCAATATAGCTAGTACGAAGAAAATTGCTGTTCGTTTCATAATCTTTAATTTCGACAATCTTAGTTATATTCTTTTAGAAGTGTGCTAAAAAAGTTTATACTGTGGGAAGATAAACACAAAAGCACAAGACTAAGTCTCAACTTAATGATTACTAAAATGGAAGCTGACTTAATGCAGAAATGAAAAGGTCACAAAAGTAATTTATACTGTTTTGGATGCAAGAGTTTTGAATTGGATGCGTAAAATTGATTAATTGTCATCCAATAAGTATCTCAAACTCAATATACATCGTCAGGTTCGAAAACCTTCTCACCTACAATTTCTCCCTCCAGATTTCGGTAGAAACACGACCTGTATCCCATATGGCAGGCTCCCCCAACCTGATCCACAAGCAGCAGGATAGAATCCATATCGCAGTCAATCCTGATCTCTTTTACTATCTGCACATGCCCCGAGGTCTCCCCTTTTTTCCAAAGCTTCTGTCTGCTCCGGCTCCAGAAATGCGCAATTCCTGTCTCTACGGTTTTCTCAAGGGCTCTCCTGTTCATGTAGGCACACATAAGCACTTCCCTGCTGACCCTGTCCTGAACAATAGCAAGGATCAGACCGTTTTCGTATTTCAAGGTGTCAAAATCAATCATGGGAGATAGATTGCCAAACTAGTATAAAAAACCACAGAGCTGAGTGATGAAAATGAGTATTGAAACAGAACCTGACCCTTGATTGGGATGAAAAAAGACAAACTTAATGAGAATTCAGAAAAAATGACCTTAATTTGGAATGCCAAGGAAGAATGAAGATAAAAAAATGAGAAAGAGCTCCTTCTCAGACACATGCCTTCAATCTTAAGCTCTCCACGGGCAGCCCTTTATACTGCCTTTTACTTATGCTCGCATCCTCATTCAGAATTTCAACTGAAAATCCGACTTTTTCCAAAAGCTCAAGATACTCTTCTTTTAAGATTGCACCTGCAACGCAGCCAGCCAGCAGGTCTTTATCATTTCTAAGGTCTTCGGGAAGGTCGGCCAGGAGAACCATGTCCGAAATGTACATCCTGCCCCCTGGCTTCAGGACACGAAAAGCCTCCCTGAAAACTTTCTCTTTATCCGGTGCCAGATTGATCACACAGTTGCTGATAATTAAATTAACTGAGGTTTTGCCATCCTTCCTTAAATCTCTTCTTTTTCTCAAATAATAATTAAAAAAGACTATTTTGTTAAACATTTATTTTATTGCATTTAAAATCAA
>JADGNM010000171.1 GCA_017883485.1 Methanosarcina sp. | reverse complement strand
CTTGTCATAGAACACTAAACAATTCCAAGATAACGGCGGGCGGCCCTTGCATACCCCATCCTTTAGGTTGGGGTGGCCGCCCGCAATTTGATTTTTAGCATGACTAATTTTTTAAATCAACTCTGGAATTGGACACCTATCAGATTTCATTACTTGCGGCTTCAGACAGCGCTCTTACATGAAATTCGACATCAAGCTCTTCTGCAAGCTTTTTGCATCTCTTCAGGTCTATTTCGGGCACATTGACTACCGTAACTCTTGTTTTGATTCCTGCCATTCTCGCTTTCCTTATAAACTCAAGTACTGCTCTATAAGCGTTTTTATGAATTGGCCTGCAAAGTTTGTTATATTTCTCTTCGGACTCGGCATTCAGGCTTACGGAAATGGAATCTATTCCTGCATTTTTCAATTCCGGAATTACATCTTTTTCCGGGTTTATAAGAGCTGCCTGTCCGTTGGTATCCAGCCTGACTCTGAGATTTCGGTTTTTAAGCCAGCGTGTTACTGCGAGTACGACATCGAACCTTAATGTAGGCTCTCCAAGGCCTGTGAACACGATTTCTTGATATTTTGAAAGATCCGTTTCTTCAAGGGCTTCGATGACTTCCTGGGTTGATGGTTCTGTTGAAAGCTTGAGGTTATATCCGTGAACTCCGTCTGCAAAGTTGCGGATACAAAAGGTACAGTTTGCACTGCAACGGTTTGTAAGGTTAATGTACAGGTTTTTGTAAGCTTCGTAGCAAATTGTGTCCATGCGAATCAAAATTATTACATTATTTATAATCATGACGCATTAATTCGTTTTTTATACAGAGATCGGAAATACAAACTCGTAAATTATTTATTTCTTTACTTCTCGTTTTTAAATTATGATTCTTGTTTCCAAGCAGAAAGTTTATACGTAATTATGTACTTCTAAGGTTCGACCTGCGGCATTTAGCTAGCAGTATTTATCTTCCAACTGATTTACTCTTCTCATTGAAGTATCTCAGGTTCATTTACAGGAATTTGGATCTTCAATTTGCAGATATGTGTTAAAAACCTATGATTGATGAAAAATTGCGGTTTCCGCAATTTCGAAGGAGAAACTTAAATGGCACAAGCAGGTAAATTTGACGTTCCAGAAGAACTTACAAACAAAGCACTTGAAGCTCTTGAGCTTGCCAGAGATACGGGCAAGATCAAAAAGGGCACCAATGAGGCGACAAAAGCAATTGAAAGAGGCAATGCAAAGCTTGTTCTGATTGCAGAAGATATTGAGCCCGCAGAGGTAGTCGCTCATATCGCTCCCCTCTCCAAAGAAAAAAAGGCACCTTACATCTTTATCAAAAGTCAGAAGGAACTTGGTGCAGCCAGTGGGCTTGGCGTGTCCTGTGCAACTGTCGCAATAATAGACGCAGGAAGAGCAGCCGAAATGATTCAGGACATTGCCCAGAAGCTTGAAGCTCTTAAATAATCCTGATAGCAAGGAGTACTGATTATGGCTGACGAAAGCACAACAGGCGGCTTTGCTGCAGAGGTTATTGACGTTATCGGGAATACTGGCATGCATGGTGAAGCCAGCCAGATCCAGTGCAGAGTTCTGGAAGGCAGGGATAAGGGTCGTGTCATTACAAGGAATTGTGTAGGCCCTGTCCGGATAGGTGACATACTCATGCTTCTTGAGACTTCAAGAGAAGCTAAGAAACTGACCACCAGGTAAGGAAGTGGTGAGATAAATGGAACAGAGAAAATGCTTTTTCTGCGGAAAGATGCTGGAGCCCGGAACCGGAAAGCTCTACGTCAAAAAAGACGGTTCTACATACTACATGCACTCTTCCAAATGCATGAACAACTTTAATCTGGGCAGGCTCCCGCGGCGTACCGAATGGACTGAGAAAGGCAAAATCCAGTTGAAAAAAGCATAACAGATAGAATTGCCAATTTATAATTCGGTATTCTCAGGGTGTTTACATGGAACAGACATATGTTATGGTAAAACCTGACGGAGTTCAGCGTGGGTTGATTGGAGAAATTATTTCAAGAATCGAGAGGCGCGGTCTGAAAATAGTCGCCCTCAGGATGAACGTTATAAGTGAACCCGCTGCAAAAGAGCACTACAGTGAGCATGCAGCCAGGTCTTTCTTCCCCTCCCTCATTGAATTCGTCACCTCCGGCCCCTCAGTCTCAATGGTTGTTGCTGGGAAAGACGCAATTAAAGTTATGAGGGCTATAAACGGTGCTACAAATCCTGTGGATGCGGCTCCGGGAACTATCCGCGGGGATTTTGCTCTGGATGTGGGTAGAAACGTAGTTCATGCATCCGATTCCCCTGAAGCTGCAGCAAGAGAAATTGCAATTCACTTTAAGGATTCCGAAATCGGAAAATATTCCAGGATCGATGAGGTCTGTCTGTACGAATAAAGCAGGTACATCAAAGCTGTTCGTGTTCCTGAAACTCTCAGGCTACGATTTCAGCTTTTGTTTATCCGGTACCTGCAATATGGGGTCCGTAGGGGGAAACCCGGGCCCTTCTGGACCTGTAGCGAACGAGACGCGGGAATGAGAGAGGCTTTGCATATGACCGACAAGAAGAATTTGAGAACTCCTATAGTCTGCGTGATGGGGCATGTCGACCACGGGAAAACTACTCTGCTCGACAAGATAAGAGGTACTGCAATCGCTAGCGGAGAAGCTGGGGCTATCACCCAGCATATAGGAGCAACTGAAGTTCCTATAGATGTAATTGTAGATAAGCTTGGAAACCCAAAACTCCGAGATCGCTTCATAGTGCCAGGCCTGCTTTTTATTGATACGCCTGGACACCATGCCTTTACAACTCTCAGGAGTAGAGGAGGCGCCCTTGCCGACCTTGCAATTGTTGTAGTGGATATTAATGAAGGCTTCAAGCCCCAGACCCACGAAAGCCTGCAAATCTTAAGGCGATTCAAGACCCCTTTTGTTGTTGTTGCCAATAAGATAGACAGAATTGGTGGATGGGTTTCACAAAAAGACCTGCCCTTTGCTGCTACTTTCAAAAAACAGTCAGAAGATGCCCAGGCCCGGCTTGAGACAAAGGTCTACGAGATAATAGGTGAACTATATAACCAGGGCTTTGAAGCAGAGCGTTACGATAGAGTTACAAACTTCCAGAAAACTCTGGGCGTAGTGCCTGTAAGTGCTGTTACAGGAGAAGGGATTGCTGATGCTCTGATGGTACTCCTCGGGCTGGCCCAGAAGTTCCTTGAAGCAAGCCTGGAGTACAGCGCAGAAATCCCCGGAGTCGGGACAGTGCTTGAGGTCAAGGAGGAAAAAGGACTGGGGTCAACACTTGACGTTATTCTCTATGACGGCATGTTGAGAAAAGGAGATACTGTAGTTATAGGAACTCTAGGTGAGCCAATCCAGACTAAAGTACGAGCTCTTTTAAAGCCAAAGGAACTCTCTGAGATTCGCTATGAAAGTAAGTTTAAGCAGGTGAATAAAGTCACTGCTGCAGCCGGCGTAAAGATTTCTGCTCCAGGGCTCGAAAGTGCCATTGCAGGCGCTCCCATAAGGGTTGCCACGGAAGAAACCCTTGAGGAAATTGTAGCACAGGTAAAATCCGAAATTGATGAAGTCAGGATTGATACGGATTCCGTCGGAATCATTATCAAGGCAGACACAATCGGCTCCCTTGAAGCTCTTGTCCACGAGTTCCAGAAAGACAAAGTCCCTATCAGGAAAGCAGAGGTCGGGGACATTTCCCATCGGGATGCGGTAGAAGCCTCCACAATCGAAGACCCCCTCTATTCCGTGCTTATAGGTTTCAGCGTTAAAGTTCACCCTGATGCCAGGGATTTCCTGCAGGAAAGCAATGTGAAGGTATTAACAAGTGATGTGATCTACCGCCTGGTCGAAGATTATCAGAAATATGTCAAAGAACAGCAAGAAACGGCTGAAAAGAAGATTTTCGAGACCATCATCCGCCCCGGGAGATTCAAAATTCTTCCAGGATGTGTATTCCGCCAGAGCAAGCCCGCAGTTGTCGGGGTAAGGGTTCTTGGGGGAGTTGTGCGGACAAACGTAGATGTCATGCTTGAAAACGGAAACGTTGTAGGCAAGATCAAAGGACTGCAGTCCGAAGGAGATAATATTCCCTCTGCAAGGGTAGGCAAGGAAGTTGCAATGGCAATTGACGGCGCAACCGTAGGCAGGCAGATCAAAGAAGAAGATGTGCTCTATATCAATGTGCCTGAGAGGCACGCCAAAGTTCTTGAGCACGAGATATATGATTCTCTTTCAACTGATGAAAAGGAAACTCTTGACATTTTCCTTGGACTAAAAAGAAAAAATAATCCCTTCTGGGCAAAATAACACGGATGCCCGGTCAACAGTTAAATTCAGGATCGGTAAGAACTCAATAATACAAGCAAGAATATTGGAGGATTTTACATGGCAAATTTTAAAGTTGTAGTTTCTGACCCAAAAGAAGCGCGTGCTTACCAGCTCAACATAAAGGATGCTGAAGCAAACGCATTAATCGGAAAATCAATAGGCGACATTGTTGATGGTGCCATCTTCGGGCTTGCCGGCTACAAGGTCAAGATAACCGGCGGCTGTGACAGCAGCGGTTTTGTTATGAAACCTGATCTCCCGGGCCCCAGAAGGCAGAGGATTCTGGTGGCAGTAGGTGTTGGCTACAGCCCTAAACTTCCTGGGCAGCGCAGGAGAAAAATGATGAGAGGCAAAGAAATTGCTCCTGACATCGTCCAGATCAACGCAAAGGTCGTTGAATACGGAAGCAAATCCATAAGAGCCCTTCTCGGCCTGGAGACAGCAGAAGAAGCAAAAGCAGAGTGATTTTAAGTTCCGCCTGCAGGCGGCATTGAACACTTTAACTCCGTTTTCTTTTTTTGTTAGTTACTTTTATTCAGAAATTGTTAGAGGATAAACTTTTTTAAAAGAGGTTAATAGTTATTTATTATTTCGAGAAATACGGGACTCATACGGATCCATTGTTTTCATCCTTCTCTGCAGTCTTCTTATTCTACTTTCCTGTTATGTAAAGGCTAGTCCCAGATAATTCAACAAAATTATGAGAAGGGCTCCGAAAATACCTCCTATAGCACAGATTATGATTGCGAACAAAGTGATTGCGATTTTAAGTCCGAGTAAAAACTTTGCCGCGAGCAGGATTAAAATCCCAAGTACTGCATTTATCGCAAGACTGGTGGCAGTCTTGAGGATTTTATATAACACGAAGGCTACTATAATTGCCAGAACCAAAACTATAATTTCTGTAATTGGAAAAACCATAGTTCCTAGTAAGGAGTTCTACTTATTTATAATTATCATTGAGTTTTTAAGACAATAAAGATATTTTTTAAAACGAATTCAGATACCCCGATTAAAATATTGGTATCAGTAAATTATAAGCTTATAAAGCACCGGTTCAAGACTTAAAAATACTTTTCTCGTCTCTGTCTTATAAAAAGACTTGGATTAATGCATATTGTTTTAGTGTAAACGAGCTTCTGGATATTTTTGTTACTGGCAGATCCAGTTTCTAAAAATGACATCCATTTAGTAACGTATTTCAGAAATTGACAACTTGTTACTGTTTTCTATGTAAAAAAATACATAAGTATTGGGATTTTTTATATACCGATTAAACTTTTATATTTTTGAATATTATATATGAGTGAGCAAGTAATAACACCGCCAAGAAGTGGGAGAGGGGATATAGCCTACTCATCCTCTACTCTCACTTTTAAGAGCTCAAGATGAAGCGGGGTCTCACTGGTCTACCCGCACTGGTTTCCTCCTGAACGGCGATGAGTCTTTTGCACATTTTCCACTCATCGCCACACTCTCCAATAGACTTTTTTCCTTTACTTTTTTTATTTGTCACCGTGACCACTACACTGCTTGCAATGGCTTTGGGAATTCGCAAATAATATATTGAATTCTAACTGTGGAAGTCTTAAACAATCTTATAAAATGTAACCTCGCTGCGAATGACTATTAATCAGCAATTCCCGTTCTAACCGAAAACACATGCAATTGACGGGTCTCGAAATTTAATTTTCGTAAATAATATATATCTCTAAGGATTATATCCATATAA
>JADGNM010000170.1 GCA_017883485.1 Methanosarcina sp. | reverse complement strand
ACAATTAATGGAAACTAATTCAGATAAATATGCCCATTGAATCTTATGGAAGATGGCTATTGATGTTGTTTTACCCAGGCTGAATAGTTACAAAAATACTACTATTATCAAGATCGCTGGAATCTTTGCCATTCTTAAATCAAAAAGGCTTACCAGTTTTAGCATATATGAGGCAGCTACGAGAACGAGAAATACTGATATTAGAGGGAACCATCTGCTTGTCAGGAGATTTCTCATCCCGAGTAGGGGAATTCCGTAAGCTAAGCCGTACAGAATTATAACCACTAAAGCAACTGAGAATTTGTTGATTTTTTTGACATCATCGCGAGAAAACCATGCTAACACTCCTCCGATTGAGAAAAAAGGTAGAGCAAGGTAACTTATATGAAGTAGGAGTGTTCCCAGCGTATCCTGGGTTACTGAGCCCACTATCAGCTCGTCGCTTGAATAAGCTGACCCTGCCTGAAATACTCCAATAAGAGGCTTGAGAACCATCTCAAAAAATGAAATGTCCCCTTTGACGTATGTGAAAGTCCAGTAAGTCTGCATACTGACTAAAAAAAAGAGAATGTAATTAGTACCTGTAGTTTTGAGCAAGGAATTTTTGCAAAGGCTGTTATGCAGGTATTTGCCTGCATAAATAATAACTAAAGCTAAAAATACAACGAAGGTTGTCAATTGATGAGTTAAAATTGTCAGAATGGCAATTAACAGAATTAGTCCCGTATACTTCACTTCCTGTTTCTCGCTAAAAATGGTGTATGTAATGAATATAAAGTAGCAGAGAACCAGGGAGCCAGAAGTTATGTTTGCGATGCCAGTGACGATATTATGGTTATTCAAGTTTATTAGTAGGGCTGCCAGCAGACCCATTTGAGGGCCTTCAAGCTTCTTTCCTATCAGGTAAATGCATGCTGTAATGAAAATATTGGCAAATCCAATTGAATAAAATATCGCGTCTTTTACATCTGTTTTGCCCATTATTTGAGTAATTGAAACAAATATGTGGGCAAGTGGATAATAGAAATATTTTCCACTCAATTCAAAAGGAGCAACAAATCCAGTTTCAGTGATTATCTTTGCCATACTGGCGTGAAAATAAGCATCGTAACCCATCAGACTCGGAAAATTATAAAAAATTCCGACTCTTATGAGGATTGAAAGCAGGAATATCTGTAGCAATATAGAAATAA
Organism: Methanosarcina sp.; assembly: GCA_017883485.1. GTDB lineage: Archaea > Halobacteriota > Methanosarcinia > Methanosarcinales > Methanosarcinaceae > Methanosarcina. The sequence goes on along the minus strand of JADGNM010000170.1, from coordinate 4,924 downwards.
CTTTGTCTCCCTCTCTAACATAAAGAATTTCAGAGGCAATAATGCCTGCCAGGACGCATATTAGTATAAAATAAGATATGGGTCTGTAATAAAGATTCATGCTGTATATTAATACGCATACAAGGAAAATTGCATAAAATAGAAGATTCAGAATACTTTTTAGCCGATCCTTTCCTGAAGATATTGAGGTTTCATTTTTAAATTTCTTTCTAAAAAAGATATAGATTAAACAGGAAGATAGAATAGCAACTCCGATGTCTTGCTGTTTTAAATTCATCAAATAATATAAAGAGGTGATCAACATTCCTAAAATGCATCCCATGACGCCAAGAATTACGTCGAGATTTTGAGTAAATTTGCCCATATATTTTTTGACAGTTCCCATATAACCCCACATTATGATAATTTTTAATAATTAAATCCTTCCATGGTAAAATATTTTTTGCTTGTAAGTCTAATAATTCTTTTTCTTTCCTTTTTAAGGTTATATGGGCTGAAAAGGTGGTGCATTTCGTCCCAAAATCCTGCATGACGACTATAACTTAAACTGGAATTATAATAGAAGCCTGCTTCTGCCGGCGGTTCCCAGGTTCTCGGAGTTTCGAACTTCAAGTAATGATGCAGGTAATGATTCCTGTAACCCATAACCTCTTCTTTGAGCGCTTTTTCAGCCTTTGATTTCGATTTCCGCCGGGTCGTTATAAGCCTCATGCCCTCCATGCAGGCCCATTTCTCACCCTTCATCCAAAGCATGGCCCAGTTTCTCCTCTAGTTTTTCAATCCTCAAGTTTTTCAAAACTGAAGGTAAAATCTTGGTCCCCGGATCAAAAGTCTTAAAAGCTTTTTACTTCCATGGCTGCTGTATTTACTTTCATAGCCGCGCTTAACATTCCAGTACATACAAATTCAACGTGCTCGAAAATATTCCTTTAATTTTTAAAACAATAGGAGAACAATATGTGTTTATCTAAAAGGATAGGGTCGTGCTCTTTCTTTTTTGAAAGAACTTCCTGAGTTCTCCATCTTGCTCAATTTTTTAATCGATTAAACCCTCTTATTCTTACCTTTTGGGCCTTTAACTTTATTAAATATTTGGTTCACTTTTCATCTCTTATCTTTTTCTGCCTTAGTCCGATATTAATGAACTTGTTGTATCAATTCTACCCTTATTCACAAGCTCAAAACTGGTTTTCATATAAGCCTTTTATTTCCTTGTTGCAATCTACATAATCCAAATTACTGCACTCGGTGAAAATAGTGAAAATGTTGCAGAGTTATTTGAACTAAAGCAAAGTGTTTGCGTTAAGGCATTAGGCAGAAATTCGCTAAATTATACACATTTCGACCTATTAGATTCCCTTATATATGGCGTCAAGCGGCTTTATACCTTTTCTTTATGAGTTTGGATTTTACAGTTATCATATTTCCTGTAAGTTTACCGTCCATCTTAACAAATATTTTTGAAATATATATATCATCCTTAGTTTAATATTCTTTCCGAAGTATTCCTTCACTTGCTTAATATCCTGAACTCTTATGCTACACATTTCATAGGACACATAGTTCTCCTTTCAAGTCCCTCAATCGGTGTTGTTTAAGTCTACAACAGATGTTTGAGGCTTTTGCGTTCTCTCGGAACAAGGATCTCGATCTATACACATCTTGCCAACTGAGACAAATCCTGCGACCCAACCATATTCTGGTCTCCTGTCACCAGTTAGGGTTTTGCTGCATGCTTAATAGCCTTTTTTTGGGAGAGATCCTCGAATCCCCGTTTATTGAATTTCCCGAAAAAGGTGTTCTCTAAATCGAATTTAAGCTGCATAATATGCCAGATTAAATGATTTAAATGGTTAATTTCGTTTTTTTCTCTTCTGCAGAGAATGCTTTAGTAAATAGAATTTTCTTGTCTTTAATTTATAATATTTTTATACACTTACCTAAGTTATGTGTTAACTTTATATATTCCTTAGTCTAATATTTTTTTTGTATGATAGCCTTTAATATTTTTCCATTTATACACATAATGGGGGTTATTGCATATGCAGATGTATAAGGGGGTAGATTGGGTTTGTTTTCAACCCTTACATTTGGTCTTAATTCTCTGATTTCCGATCCCATTAGCGTGGTGTCCTCGCCATCTCAACTTACCGACAGGCTGTTGAGGCATGAGTTTACCGTCCTGATCCCGGCTCAGAATGAGGAAGCCTCTATTGGAAGTAAAGTCTTACTGGCGGCAAGTTACGCTGACCGCGTACTCGTACTTGATCAAGGCTCTACCGATCGGACTATGGAAGTAGCGGCTCTGGGAGGGGCGCGAGTTGTTCCTATAGGGCGGGGAGAGGAATCACTGCTCAAAGTTCTTTGCAGGGCATCTCTTGATTCGGAGATTGTGGTTCTTATTTACCCTGAATGTATGCAGGATATAGATTTGCTTGCCCATGTCCTTGAACCATTGAGGCAGGGTTTTGATCTGTCTGTGGGCTCCTGGCCCTGCCGTCTCTCCAATGAACATGAAACAGTGATGCTTCTTAACGGGAAAAATACATTTAAAGAAAAAATAGGTTTTCTTGCCGTAACATCAGATTCTCTGCAGAAAATTAGCTCAGGCAAAGAGCACATATCTTTAAAATCCTTGCTCTCTGCAGCTAAGACCGAGAAACTTAAGGTCAACTATCTGAGCTTTGATGTGGATCCCATGTTCAGAAAACTTGAGAGCACGCGCATAGGAGTTGTCGTGCCTGCTTATAATGAAGAATTGCTTATCGCCGAGACTCTGAGGGGTATTCCTGAATATATAGATAAGATATACGTAATCGATGACGGTAGTATAGACCGAACAGGTGAGATTGTCAAAAAGTTCGGAGATCCCAGAGTTGTGTATTTGCGCCATGAGGTTAACAAGGGTGTAGGTGCAGCCATAATCAACGGATATAAACTTGCCCTTAAAGACGAGATGGACATCGTTGCTGTTATGGCCGGGGACAACCAGATGGACCCTGGCCAACTTCCCAGGTTGATTTTCCCAATCATTGAGGGGAGAGCTGATTATACAAAGGGCAACAGGCTGCTCACCGATGATTTTATGACTGGAATGAGCAAATGGAGGTCTCTTGGGAACCTTCTCCTTAGCTTTATCACTAAAATAGGTAGCGGCTACTGGCAGATTATGGATCCGCAGAATGGGTATACAGCAATTTCCAAGCAGGCTCTGGAGGTTATCGATTTAGATTCAGTCTATCCTTATTATGGCTACTGTAACGATTTGTTGATTAAGCTTAATGCTTTTGGAATGAGAGTAATGGATGTGGTAATACCCGCCCGTTACGGCAAAGAAAAATCGAAGATCAGGTACAGCAAGTACATTCGCAAAGTAGCTCCCATGATCTTCAGGGGTTTTCTCTGGAGACTAAGGATTAAATATACAGTATTGGAGTTTCATCCTCTTGTGTTATTCTACTTCCTTGGAATGATTGCCTTGCCTGCAGGTGTCCTTTTAGGTTTATGGGGCATTTTGCAAATGTTGTTGAGCAATCCTCTTCCCTCCTACTATCCTTTGCTTGGCTTCCTTGTAATGGGTGCAGGACTTCAGATGCTTCTTTTCGGAATGCTTTTTGACATGCAGGTCGAGAAGAAAAGGAATGAAAGAGCAGGGCTTGCTCGTTAAAATCCGGAAGACTATCTTTCCGGATCTCTTTGTTTTAATTCATTTTTCTTCGTCTAAGAGCTCATACTTAATCACAATTATTCTTGTTAAGTCTTTTTTAGCAAGCATGCAGTAGAACGGATTTATCCTAATCCATTATCTTAGTAATTAAATTTTACTATAACCAAATATAATGAATTTTAAATTGTAATGACTAAATATTTTTCCCAGGTAGGATCGTGTAATCTTTTGGGAAATCATTAAGAGGGAACTAAAAGAGAGTTGGAAACTGTAACTGCAATCAGAAATAATCAAAAGAAAAGCAGCTTTGGCTTGATATAAAGCTCTCTTTCCGTCCAGTAGGGGACCATTTTCTTCTATTTGGTAAGGGCTTTGCGGCCCCCCAAAAAGTGCTTCACCCCATGGAAAGTCTGTCCTCACAGACTCATTTTTGTTAACCTGTTCCACAAACCCAGGATCGGGATAAAAAATTTATCCACCAGGCTGCAGGTAGATACCATAAAATCCTGAATTTGATGATGAGTATAAAATAATAAGTAAGTAACGCTACTTATTCATCTTATCTATCACTTATTTTTTCTAAGCCATATTGCTTCGCCCTCAAAGGGTGACGCGGGGTCCGGTTCAAGAAGCTGATGCCGGCGAAAAAGCCAATGATGGATTGATGCTGCCTCGGCTGATAAACAGAAAACGGGAAGGTGGTTTGCATCCTATACCTGAATTGAATTTAGAACACTTAGCTATGAAGTCGTGGGATGAAACGACTTATCCAGGCTTTGATAATGGCTGCCAACCATTGTCGAACGCATAGTAATCCGCTCGGTTAGCGGGATTGCAAATGGCATTAATCTTGAAATCTTCCGATTCCACTTCCTCAACCACATATAACCAATAACTTGCACCTAATTCCCGAGCATTCTCAAATTCTGTTTTTGTCATTTGGGCAGGGTTACCGATATCCCAAAATCCTGAGAATGACTTGACTTCAATATAGCGCGTTTGACCTTTTTCATCAACAGACTTGATATCATAACCCGGGTGATGAACTTGAATCGTTTCCATATCGGTTGGAGTTCGCCCATGCTCGATCTCGTAGTTCATTACATGAGCAACTCCTAACTCACCGATTCTAGTCCGACCGAATGCTGCCTCTGGATCGGTGGGTTTGGGCTCATCCCCATTGCCGCCTTCACCCTGCGGATACACATAGGAAACCAACCTGGATTTTTTCCGTGCTTTGTTCTTGGATTTTTTAGA
>JADGNM010000169.1 GCA_017883485.1 Methanosarcina sp. | reverse complement strand
CGTGTTTTTCCTTTTTCCATCAGTTAGTAATCAGACGTACCTATTACGTCAAAATCGATATTAGCCAACTGGTTTGGGGGAGGCTGAATAGTTACAAAACATATTGGAAGTGTCTTTAAAGAAAGGAAGCGAGAGATAGCTGCTCAGCCTCACTTAGTGCCATAAAGAGCAGCTCCAAGTGCTCCCGTAATCTGGGGCTCTGGCGGCACATAGAGCGATATGCCTAACTCTCTTTCCAGAGCGCCCTTAATGCCGACATTTTTTGCCACCCCGCCTACGAAAGCTACGTTTTGTTTTAACCCTACTTGCCGGGCCATGACAGCAACTCTCCTGGCAACGCTTTTGATGAGTCCTGCTGCTATATCTTCCTTTTTAAAACCTCTAGCCCTGAGTGATATAGCCTCGGACTCGGCAAAGACGGTGCACATACTCGTTATGCTGGCGGGTGCTTTTGAAACAAGTGCCAGGAGCCCAAATTCCTCTATCGGCACTTCAAGCGCTCTAGCAGTGTACTCTAAAAATTTGCCTGTGCCAGCCGCGCACTTATCGTTCATTAAAAAATCGGTCACTCTGCCGCTATTTACTGAGATGACCTTGCTATCCTGACCTCCTATATCGATAATTCCATTGACATCAGGATACAGGTGATAAACGCCCAATGTATGGGCGGTAATCTCGCTTATAGCTTTGCTGGCAAATTTTATGCTGTTTCTGCCGTATCCTGTTGCGTACACGCCATTTATATCTTTTTCATCGACTCCAGTGTTGACGAGCACGTTTTTATATGCCTTTTCTGCGGCTAATAAGAAATCGAATGCTGTAGGCAGTATAATATGGGCAATTATCCTGCGGTCGCTGATAAGGACAGCCTTTGTGGTGGCCGAGCCCGAATCTACTCCCACTGAGATCATGAAAGCATCTCCATGAAAGCGTCCACACGAAGTCCTATCTGCTCGACGTCCGAATCTCCGTAATCGGTTTCTATCGCAAGCATAGGGATTCCTTCCTTCTTCAGCGCCTGCTGGATCTTATACTTCTCGATATTGTAACCATGGCAGAACTGCAGGGTATAGTACACAACGCCATCGACTTTAAATTCCCTTGCAAGCTCCAGAATATTATCTATGCGCCTGTCGTTAGGACTCATACAGGAGCAGGGTATTTTGATATAACGTTCCGCCAGCGCCAGCATCGGATCCTTTTTTTCGTCGACCAGATCCCAGAAAGATCTCGTACCCGTGCAGCTTTCTTCCGCGACAATAACGCCGCCTTTGCTCTCTATGATCTCAGGTACTTTGGTGTTGCCGCCTGCCATCGGGCAACCTGAGACCATTATCCTGGGCCTGCGCTCCCTATTCGCCGGCTCTATATCCGCCGGCTCTATATCCGCCGGCTCTCTATCCGCCATTACCTGCTCCACTTCCCGGATGAGCATGCGAAGGGATTTCTTCAGTTCATCAGGAGATAGGAAATACTGCTTTTGCAGGACTTTCAGCACATCAAGACCGCTAATAGGTGGCGGGTCCATTTTTCGCAGACTATAGAGCCTGTGAAATAACTTTCTTGTATCATTCGAGGACTTTATTTCTATCTTTAATTGCTCAACTGTGACTTTATTGCCTGTCAGCTGTTCCATAGCGACCTTAAATTTATCAAGCTCCCCTAAAAAGTATTTTAGTGCCTCAGGACTGTCGGGTCTCTGCGGGAGGTCAATCACATAGGTCGGGACATAATCCCCCAGTAATTCGTACATTTTTTTCTTACTATCGCAGGTGTTTTCAGCAACGACCATATCTACCATGCAGAAGTGAGAGCAGGATTTTACACCCGAACAACCGTTATTAATGATCGAGCCAAATGAAGACTTGACAAGCGGGCAGATATTCCTGGGTAAATATTGCTCAGCTATGGGCACGGTGTCATTCTTGCCCCCGCAGAGTATCATACGGTCTGCACCTGCAGCAAGTATTATCTCGTCAGGCACGAACAGGCAAAAAGTGCCGACTATTTTCTTTCCTGTTTTCCTTTCCTCAGCTATTTGGGAAATCCGCGCGTTATATGAATTTTTAATAGAGTCAAGACTGTAAAACTGTTGCATTTTCTGAGAAAACATTCGTGCTGAATATATAAAATCTTTTTTGATTCCTGCAAAATAGTTCAGATTTTCTGCAGGCACGGTTGACAACTCTCATTAATTTCTAATTTTTCCCCGCGCTCTGAGCAAAACAAAACATGTATAGAGCGCTTTTCTAACTTTGAATATTTTATAGGACGAATGAGAAGTAGGAAAGAATTATTTTTACAAAGAAGATAATATATTGAAAATATGCAGCATTATATTTTGGTTTAACTATAAATAAGCTGAATAACATTTATTTCAATGTTATTTTGATATTAGAGTCATATTGTTTAATTTATTTATGTGTAATTTGATCTACAGAATACTCTACCAATATATAGATATATAAGTAATTTAATTGCTAATTTTAGTTACTGATCTAAAGTCCTAAAATTTTGAAAGTGAACGTGAGATTATAGAGTTCAGGAACCTTTTGGCACTCTTTGCAGGTAACTTATCATGTGACATGCCATACTCACGGCTTCTATAACAAATCCCTTATGCTGAGACTCAAAAGTCTAAATCTAACTTATTGCTGCACTTTTATTGTAGATTCCCGATCAAAGAAGATGTTTTTCCCTTTCACGCTGAGTGGAAGCCCCATGGCTACATCTGCATTTATCATTTTGAAGTAACAGGCTGCAGCTCCGGCAGAATAAAGGACGCGGTTGTCGACGCAAAGGTCCTTCGCTTTTGCCGCTGCGGAACCCACAGCAATTCCGAGATCAAGATATTTTATCATGCACTGGGGACCGAGAAACTCTTTCTGTACTTTTTCATGCTCAAGCATCCCTTTGCAGGTTGCAAACCCGCATGCTCCACAGTCAAGGTTGCTTACTCCAGAAGACTTCAACCCTATGAGGACAATAGCATCGGCATCTCTTACGTTTTTAGCATCCCTGATAAGGAACTTCAGATCCTTGATTTCACTTAATTCCTCCATCCTGCTGGCAAGTTCGGATTTTTCTTCCGGAGAAAGGAGACAGGTAATAATGTCATCAATGCCTTTTCCTTTAGGGGCTGTTCTGGCAGAAGTCAGGATAATTCTTGCAAGCAGCTCAATAGATTCGAGTTCGGGATTCTGTTTCATATAAAAGAATTGGAAATGATATTATTTATATTGCGAACCAGAAAGAGAATTTATATTTATTGATTTTATAATCTATTGATTTCCCAGTTTAACCGCATAAGTGCTGGGCTTACTCGATTAAGTATTGCTTTAATGGTTCTGATACAAAAATTATCATCTAATTTGAGAGTTAATAAGCAGATAGCTTTTTTTAAAGTATTTTATGCTAAAAATATCAATTTTGTCTTGCTAGTGTGCTTATACGCAAATAGTTAGATACTGAGTAAAGTTGAAGAAAGGATTACAATGTTTATAAGGAATTAATTTATAAGAGTATCGTTATTGAAAATAAATGTTATAAATTTTATCATTTTAAAATATAATTTGTTTATTCTAATTAAAATTTATAATATTTTCTGTAAACGTTACATAATTAAGAAAATGTTTGTATTTTTAAAGATGAGCCATTACTAAATAATTTTATTGATGGGGAAAATTCTGTAAAATTAGACTGGATAACATCCACTTTTAATGAATACTGGTTTCTTAATCATATTTCTTCATATGTTATATCGCTTAAATAACGATATATTTATGCTATAATTTGAAATGTCAAAATTTTGACTATTCGATCTAAAACAAAGTCAATGACCAACAATAGAGGAAAAGTCCCCAAAAATCTGCCATTTGACTTAACTAAAATAGCTAAAAAAAGCTGTCGAAGCTACAAAATTTAGAAATTTATAAAAGGGGTCTTTCCTCATGGAATTTATGCAGTTGAGGTACAGAATAAAGCATGAGAATATTTTGATTCAGATAGTTTGAATCTTACCGCTACTGTTTCTCAGTTCAAGCTACTGTTTCTCAGTTCGTTTCTCAGTTCAACTGTGTAAATCCTTTAAAACAAAGCTTTGAAGGGGGAAATAGATGGAAATTAGAGTCATTAGTTCAAGAGGAGAAATCTCTAAACTTAACCCTGGTGAACGTATTGTTCACATGGCCTTCAGGCCTTCTAACAAGGACATCTTTGAGCTGGTTGAAACCTGTCCGAAAATCGAGGTAATCCAGTTACCGCATTCTTACAGACGCACGCTCTCAAAATCGATAAGAATGTTCTTTGAAATGCAAAGAATCCAGCTCATCGAAGGAGATGTATTGGGGCATAGAAAAGACCTCGGTGATTATTACAGCATCCCGTCCTCAGTGATTGAAAAAATAAGGAAAATGAAAATTGAAAGAAAATCAGCTGAGGATATTGAGAAGGAGGTTTCAAGGAAAAGCAAGCTAGACCCTCAAATGATCGATTATATCCTGACTAAGGAAGCTCCTGCTTGAATTTGAGCAGGATAAGATATGCGTTACGCGCTTAAAGGGATGGTAAAACATGCACCACGAACAATCAACAGGAACACATTCAATGATGCATTCTGAACCGATGTCTGGGATTTGGGAATTTCTGACCGAAGAACAGAAACAGGCAAGAGATCTTGCCCAAAATACTCACATCACAGGATTTCAATCTGCACATCGTATTCCATTTTAAGAAAGGTATTCTCTTGAGAACATTTCCACAGTCAGGATGAAATAAGAGAGGAGAAGGGGACCGATAACAATTCCTATCAGTCCGAAAAGAGGCACACCTATGATAATTCCGAGGAGGGATAGAAGAGGATGGAGTTCTCCGACTCTCTCCTGGATAACGGGCCTGAGAAAGTTGTCAATCACACTTATAAATACTCCTGCGGCAAGGATAGCGATTCCCGCAATATAGTTTTCCTGAACCAGCAGGATAACGGCTGCAGGGACCCAGATTATTGGCGCCCCGACAACAGGCAAAAAAGAAAATATTGTTGCAATAGCGCCCCAGAGAAAAGCTCCCCGGATATTAAAGATGAGGAAGGTAACAGTCAAAATCGCACCCTGAATCAGGGCTACGGCCCCACTGGCAATAAGAGTTGTCCGGACAACTCTTCCGAATTCTTTTACCAGAGTAGCTGTGTTTTCCCGGTTGAAGGGGATTGCCAGATAAATTTTGTGCGTGAAATCCGAATCTTCGCCGGTAAAGAGATAGTATAGTAGAAAGTACATTATGAAGAGACCTATGGACTGCTGGCTCAGGTTCTGAATCGAGCCCAGGACGAAACTGCTTGTGTAATTGAAGCCCTGTGAAGCAACATCCATAGCCTTCTCCTGTATCTTCGCCTGGAAAGGACCGATAGATATGTCCAGCCTTGAGAGGTAATTAGTGAGGAGCTGGCTCCAAGACTGAATAGATGCGAGAATATATTCCTGATTAATTTGCTGGATTTCCCCGACAATTAAACTCAGCAGAAAATAAAACGGAATCAGTACAAGAAATATTGAAATAATTATCACGAGCATTGCTGCAAATTGCTTTTGAAGCCTGGCTCTATTTACGAAAAAGCGATAAATAGGTCTGAATATAGTGTAAAGGATAAAAGCCCCGAAGAAGTAACTCAGATACGGTAGTGTGGCATAAACAATAACCGCAGTCAGGACGATAATGATCAGAAGGGCCAGAGCCATTTTTACATTTCTTTCCATTAAATCCTAATTGGCTTTTCTATTATAAAATTCTATAAGTCTAAGAGTTCTACTTTGCTATAGTTACGTTTTGTTTGTCTTGAACTTGTACCTGAATTTACTGCACACCTTAAACTTTGAACTGCAAGCGGCATGCAAACTTCAAAATAGTCACGGGAAATCCGTAATCAACGTCTGCCTCTCGTCTCTTACCCTGAGTTTTGTGACCCCTACGCCTACAAACCTGAGTTTTTGCCTTCTGATAAACTCTGAAAGGAGCTGCATGGCTGTCCTTTTGATCACGAAGATATCCGAAGTCCAGATAGGGACGGTCTTTGAGGTCGAATAACAGGACGAGATTACTCTCGTCCCGTCTTCTAGGAACCGGACTTGACAGTTTCCCGTCATCCGGCTCGAGCCACTACTACCCTTTCGGG
>JADGNM010000168.1 GCA_017883485.1 Methanosarcina sp. | reverse complement strand
TAGCAGAGGAAAACAAATATGCCACAAAAAACCAGTATCCAACGAAAGTAACATTTAGAAACAAGAAAAAGGGCTTGCTTATGTAGTTGCCGCTTTCTATTATATATTCAGAAACAAATAGAATGATCAGCAGTATGACAATTTGAGGCAGAGAGACGTTATGAACTAGAGTTAAAAAGATTGCAACGATTACTGAAAGAATTTTTAAAGAAATTTTATCCTTCTTGAAATTGACGCTATAAATCAGGTACAATAATATAACGAAAGCTATGAATGCCATTGTGCGGGTGATTACATTTGCGCCGTAGTATAGTACAACGGAACTCGCTGAAAATAGTACGCATGAAAGGAGGGAAATTTGCCTGTTGTTTGTTATGTAATTAAAAAGGTAGTAAAGAAAAACTACGGTGACTGCATAAATCGGCGCAGTTATCAAAAACAGAGAAGTCTTTGCGCTTAAATTCAGGAGCTTGGAAGCTTCTGCAATAAGTATATGATACAACGGGAAGTATGAATAATCACTTAGTGAGGCCGGAATTATCTGTCCGGAAATAGACGTAAGTTCTGAGAGAAAGACATGGGGAAGGATATCTGTTGTCCCGAAGTAGAAATCGTAATTTAATGTGACACTATAAATCAGGTTAATCATGATTAAGAAAGTTTCTAATAGAATAAGAGAAGGGTTTACATTTTCAGAGAATATTTGCAGGAATACCAATAGGTACAACACCAGAATAAAGATGAAATAATACCAGGGTCTGTTTTGCTGAGACAGCAGGAGTGATACCAGGGAACTGATATAAAATATCCCAAATAGATACGTGAAAGACCTCATATTCAATGACTGAAGCACGTCTATATCATGCAGACTCACATCTTTTCTGTAAATGAACAATACAAAAAGGCAGGAAATTATTGCAGGAACTCCAGAAAATAGTCCCCTAAGTGCGTAACCGAATTTCCCGACTGCAAACATCCATAAGAACGTAAATATTACCACGAAAGTTATAGCTAACGGAAATAAATAGGAAATTATCCTCATTAAACGGTTATTATCCAATTTGAGTCCTGTCTCTTTATTTAATTCAAACATACTATCTCCATACCTTAAACAAACAAATTTCAACAAATTGCTTATATACCATTTATAAGCAGTTAGCCAAAAAGTGGGATTTATCGTATTCCTCTATCCAAATTTTGTGATCGAAAACCAATGCGAGTTATAGTCAGGGCGGTATTTATTAAGAATTTTTTGCTCCGAAAAAGCACACAAACACTAAATATCCGAGCGAGATTTGGATTCGGAGTGAGAAAGGGAATTTGCAAAACTGTACAAGAACCCGAGCCCATACGTAATGTGTTGAACGGGGATGACAAACAGGGCAAAAAGACCGTATTTTGATCTCATCTTGTAAGTAACCTGGATTGAAGTTATAAGAACCAGAATGAAGTATATTGTAATCAGTGCAAGCAGAAGCAATATTGGAACAAAATACATAATAGAAGAGATGAGCAAAACAACTGCAAAAATGATGGCAATCGAAGGCAAAAAAGCATACCAGCGGACAAAATCTCCATGCTTTTTGAAAAGTTCAGCCATCCACATACCGTATTTAAACATCCTCACTGAAAAAGATTTAAAAGTTCCTCTCCTATGGTGCAGAACCTGTGCCTCAGGAATATACAAAAACTTGGAGCCTGTCTTATTTATTCTATAATTCAGGTCTCCGTCCTGGCCTATTAAAAATCTCTCATCAAAACACCCGACTTCCTGAATTGCACTTTTTTTGTACATAGCATTGCAGTTGGGAAGAGAGCTGACATAATGTTTTTTTGTGGAATTTTGGGATTGAGCCGAGCCCCCTGAGCCCAAAAAGGTTTCCTGGGCATACCCTACAACCCTGCCAAGTACAGGATCAGTGTCGAAGATCAAATTCGGACCTCCAATACACACCACACCATCCGGGGCGTTTTTCATTTCACGGACAAGGATCTTCAACCACTGAGAGTCAACCTTACAGTCCCCGTCAGTAAATGCGACAAGATCGCCTCTGGCATTTTCCACGCCAAGGTTCCTTGCCGCGGCAACATTCTTTCTTTCATTGAGAAGGAGCCTGACAGGATATTTCTTTACAAGATCCCTGGTTTTATCGGTGGACATTCCATCAACGATAATAATCTCATATGAATCCTGAGGGTAGTCGAGACTGAGAAGAGATTCGATGCATTCCTCAATAAACCGTTCCTCATTGCGAATACCTACTACCACCGAAACAAAAGGGCATTCCATACAAATTAACCCCATCTGAACATTACTGTTTTCGAACATGCTCGTTTAGGACTATCATCCTTGCTATGGCATGTAATATTATTCCCGTAAATACCATGAAGGTCCCAATAATTGTCAGCATCACCATAAGAAGTGTAGGCCCGAAGCGCAAGTACCCTCCAAGGTAATAATCCTGCAAAAAATTCAATCCCATAAGAAAGCCTATAGATGCCATAATCATGCCAGGGACGGTAAAATAGTATAGGGGCCGCCTATACTCCATATCCTTCAGAATTCTGAACAGAACCTTAGGTCCATGTATGAAAGGATGTTCACTTGAGCAATTTTCAATGTCATATCTGCAGTGGATTTCAACTTCAGTAAATTTTAGTTTATAATCTTTTGCCTGAATGAGAATCTCAGAACCTGCAGACATGTCGGTGCCGTTCAAATTTATATTCTCAATGGCTCTTCTTCCATAAGCCCGATAACCGCTCTGGGAATCGGTGACATTGAAACCTCCTGCAATATAAGTTGCAATGTCAAGTACTTTCATTCCAAACTTACGGTAAATAGGGACATTTTTGCCGTTACCGTTGACAAATCTTGAGCCGATTACAAGATCAAAGCCGTCTTTCAGAGGTTCAAGAAGTTTAGGGATCTCGGATGGGTCATGCTGACCATCAGAGTCGATTATGACCATTGCGTCTGCGCCAAGTTGACGCGCGGTTTCAAAACAGTTCTTGAGGGCTGCACCATATCCTTTATTGGTCTCATGACGGACAACATAGGCGCCCAGGGACTCGGCAATATCAACAGTGTTATCAGTGCTCCCGTCATCCACAACCACTACCTTGTCGACATATTTTTTGCAGCCCTTAATGACCTCTGCAATGGCATGGGCTTCGTTATAGGCAGGCATGGCTGCAATTTTAAAGGTCATGTGTGATCATCTACCTCTTTTACAATAAGACTCAAGAATCTCCATATCGGGGTCTGTTATGGAGGAGCCGTTAAAAAATTCAGATCTGGCTAATATATTCTTCAGAGTCGTCGCTCCATGAATTTAAAGGGTTTCAAGGTCTTCTACAGCTTTATTACAGGCATCGATATGGGGGATTTTCGTGCTCCTTTTAATAAAAAGGACGACATAGATACTCTATAAATGAGTCACGGCATATAGTACAAGCTGTATCTGTTTTAATATACGAGCTATATAAGCATTTAGACACAAAAAATAATTTGTAAGTCACACTGATAACGAAAATAATTTATGTTTGTCTAAAAAGTCTGTTAGGCTAAATAAAAATCTTAAAAGTTTTATTTGCCATCTTGAATAGGAAATAATGAAAAAAAAAATTGCACTGATATAAAAAGCCAACAATATTTCATGCTACCGTTAGATTTAAAGATCCCGGGCTCAGGCCAGCTACTTTCTTCAAAAAGAAGGTAAGAAAATGCTTTTAATGTCAAAAACTCACTTCAGGGAGATCGAAAAAAAGGGAAAGGTATTTGATGTATCAGGCGGGAAATGGGAAAGATAATTATAAAACCAAGTATAAGTAGATCGGGTTAAAAAATCCTGATAATAATAAATCAGGAAGATGCTGTTAAATTAAAGAGAGCTCCAAGGTTGAATTTCGGATAGTTTTCACCTTTCAGGTTATTATCCCTTCGGTTAGATAAAATCAGATCGGCTTAAACAAGTCGGAAGGTTTTTGGAAAACCTCGCGAAGGAAAATGGAGATAGGCAGTTGATGCCCGAGTTAGAAAGAACAAAATTGTGATGCCAGAAAAACTAAAACCGTTTTATGAGGAGTTATATGGCCGGAAACCAGAAGTTTCCATCTGACCTGCTATTGGTAGCAAGTTTAGTAATTCTTACGGATATTTTCGTACTTATTCCTGCAATTAATGGAAGTTTCATCCGCACTGCTCTTAGTTTATCCCTGATGATTTTCCTTCCGGGGTATGCCCTTATAGCCATGCTTTTTCCAGAAAAAACAGGACTTGAGTGCATGGAAAGAATGGCTCTTTCTATTGGGTTGAGCATTGCGGTCGTACCTCTTATAGGGCTTGGACTTAATTTCACACCCTGGAGAATTAAGGAGGTTCCCCTACTTACAAGCCTTTCTGTACTTACATTGCTCTTGTCTGGACTGGCATACGCAAGAAGGAGAAGGCTGCCAGAAGACAGAGTATTTGAAATCTCTTTCAGAGCCTCCGCTCTTAACCTGGTGAATGGGGCTCAGGGAAAGACAGAATCAAAGACCGAAAGCATTCTCAAGATATTTCTTGTCATCTCTTTCCTGGTCTTGATCGGAACTCTTGGCTACGTTACCTTCGTGCCCCGTGATAGTGAGCCATTTACGGCATTCTATGTTCTCGGACCCCAAAGAATGGCTGAAAGTTATACGACTGAATACGTAAGTGGAGAAAACGGAACCTACATAATAGGGATAACAAACAATGAGTACAGGACAATGAACTATACAATGGAAGCAAGGCTTGAAAATCAATCACTACCCCTCCCGGCAAACCTGCAAAATATAAGGCTTGCCCACAACACGACCCTGGAGGAGCCTCTTGTGATTACACCTTCCATTGAAGGGAAAAATATGAAGCTCGAATTCTTGCTTTTCAACGAGACAGAAAAGAAAGTGCCCTATCAAGATCTGCGCCTCTGGATAAATGTTACCAACGTTACTAAGGCAAACGTTACAAACGTTACTGAGGTAAACGTTACAAAGGGGGCCTGAGAGTGGAAACATCTGAAAATTATAGGGAAAAAACACCTGAAATTAAAAACGAATGGCTTTATCTGGCAATACCGGCTGTAGCAATTGCCCTTGCAGAGATGCAGATGTATTTAGGAAGGCAAATACAATCCCTGGTAATACATGTAGTGATTCTGCTCGGGCTTTCCATATCCACAATGTTCATAAAAAACGAGGATATCCAGAAAACCTACCAGGCACTGATTCTTTTGCCGATAATGCGTATAATAAACCTTTCTGTACCTGTTTTCTATGAGACGACACTTTATTCCCTGGTTTTTATATACAGCCTTCTTGCAGTCCCTGCAAGCATTGCAGCCACACAACAGGAATTTACTCGCACGCAGCTCGGAATAACATTCAAGAAAATATGGATATATCTTCCGCTCTCGATATTGCTTGGCCTCCTGCTCGCAGAAGGAGAATATCTGATAATAAGGACTAACTATCTAATTCCAGACCTTTCAATCTTTAACCTTCTGACTCTCAGCGTAATTATGGTCTTTTTCGTAGGCCTTGTAGAGGAAATAATTTTTAGATCAATCCTCCAGAACCGGCTGCAGATGTTGCTCGGTAACTGGACCGGGCTTATATTCACAAGCATTTTGTTCGGACTTATGCATTCGATGTATGGGAACATTTACGAAGTCCTGTATGCATCCTTTGTAGGCCTCTTCATAGGATACCTATTTTACAGAACACGCAGCCTTCCCCTGGCTGCTATGATCCATGGCTTCATAAATGTCTTTCTTTTCGGAATCATTCCCCTCCTCATCTAAACCCTTTGCTCCCACCATCGGTTACGAAAGAAAGCCAACATAAGAAAAGAAAAAAAATCAGAATCTTGAGATGTAGTCAAGGACAATTTTCCAGACTACCCGCTTAAGACGCTGTAAGCTTAGAAAATCCTGATTTTAAGGAAAAAATTTACCCCCGGCCTTCCATAACTACAAATGCGGAAAGGTGTGTCTTATAATTCAGTCCGCTTAAGTGAAGCAAATAGAATCACTTGTTAATTTTTTGATCGTCAAGTGTTATGTGATTGGTGTTTTGAACCACCTGAATGTCAGTAGTTCTTTTAAAGTCCATTTTGACTGACTGATTCCTGCTTCCCTTGCAGGTG
>JADGNM010000167.1 GCA_017883485.1 Methanosarcina sp. | reverse complement strand
GCAAGAGAAGCAGGGATTACAGATTCAAAGTGGACACTAAGAAATCTTCTAACATTTAAGTGCTTCAAAACACCAATCATATAACGCTGGACGACCTAATTCTTTTCCTAGCTTTTTTATTCTGCATTTCAGTGAGACTGGAAGGATGTATAAATTCGATTTCTGAAAGCCGCAAGCATTTGTTACGCTTGAAACTCAATTATGAAAACATCAACCGCATATCTTGGACGACCGGATTTTCAACTAACCGCTTTTTCTATGGACGGGAGTAGGTGCTCCATCCACTTATGTCTCCGAAAAGGAGCAACTTTTGCCTCAATAATAGTATTTTTAACATTATAGGTGTCGTTTGTATCTGGGAATCATGCATGGAAAAGAGAGTATTATTCACATTTTCACTTCTAGCTTCGATACTTTAGCAGTAGTGGCAGTTACCGGTGCACTTCAAATAAGGCTGTAAAGGAAGACCTGAAGTCAGGCCAGCCTGAGAATTTCGACAGAGAATTGATATCTCTGGCGGCATGAAGGGAAATAACACTGAATATATGCTGACCTGAAAACGATGGACTTTGAAAAGATATCGCACGAGACATTTAAGGAAAGTGCAGGCAAATAAGGTCAGTATTTAACATAAATGAAGTGGAGTGATGTTCTTGAAATGGTTGGCGCAAAATCGAGATGTCCTAGAAAAATCCTGATGAGACAGTGAAACGAACATGAATGGAACTAATGATGCAAATGCCAGTGCATGATGATACGATTTATTAACCCATCGGAAAAGGTCACATGGAAAGAAAGGTACTGATCATTTTTCTGGCTGCAATAGGCATAGTCATCCTGATAGCCTTAGGTTGTTACTCGATATTAAATCCGAAAACCGTCGGTCCCAATGAATACGTTTTCGTGGAGCACTATGTTGAGACCCATGGAGTCCTGGCTGATAACCCCGAAATTAACGCGTATGTGTACATGGGTTATCCTACCTATAATGCTACAACCAGCCAGAGCCTCCTGAAAGCTGTATGGTTCCCCACCCTTAATGAGAGCCTTAAGGTTATGCTAGGGAATGGTAAGGGTATAGGGAAAAATGCCTGTCACGGAGGAGAAATTTACCTTTACGGGGCATATGAGCTGCCATACAATAAAAACAACATCACCATAAAGAGCGTAGATAAAGAGGGTACGGTACAGCTGGATTATAACAGTAAGCCTTTGGTCCTTGAGTCTGGAGCTTCATGGTATAACAATAGTTCAAGAATCCAGCTGATTCATTTTACTAACAGCACTGTGGACGAGTATATAAAAGTTAACATCTCGGTCATGGATCGCTTCAGGAATTTTGGCATATACACCAAAGGTTTGGAATAAATGGCAGAAAAAAAATCGTCTAAATGGATATATTCAGGCATTGCAGCTTTTGTTTTACTGGCTATTGCCTCCTATGGAGTATACACATTCGGTCAGAATGATGCTGATAAGAGCAAGTACACTTTTAGGGCCAGTGTAACAAATGATTGTACCGGCATCCCCTGGTTCGTCGGGAGCCAGCAGGGATTTTTTAAAAAACAGGGTATCGATTATATCGATGTTGGGCAGACCGTGGCTACGCAGAGACCTTATGCTCTTGCATTAGGACAGATTGATGTTCTGGATGCAGACCCTTTAACGCTGGTTAATCTGCTCAAATCGGGTGTGAAAGTAAAAGCGGTGGCACAAAGCGGGATCTCACCAGGGGACGGAGACACTAAAAAGGAATACCTGCACTGGGATGTGCTTAATGATAGCGAACTTACCTCTTTTGAGTCCATAAAAAACAGTAATCGGACTATAAAAGTAGGTGTTGGGGCTCTTGGGTGCAGCTCCGATTTGCAAACAAATGCACTTTTACGAAAGTATGGGATACCCGCAAATAAGATAGAGTATATGGTGATACCCGAAGAGAACCAGCAGCAGGCGCTTAGGGAGGGTATTATAGATATCGCCGTATTGCAGACCGCATACAGCGGGTGTGCCCAAAAGCGTTTGAATGCAAGATCTCTAGCAAGCAGCTCGGATGCTCTTGGCGAGGCAGGGGGAATGACTCTGCTTATATGCAAGGAAAGCTTTATACAGTCCCATCCTATGACTGTGGAAAAGTTCATCACGGGATATAAGGAATCAGAGCGATGGTGCAACGAAAATCCTCGGGAAGCGGGAAATATAACAGCCGATAGGCTCGAGCTGTGCGAAGGAGGAGCCATATCTCATTATTACAGCGATAAAGGAAATGTCAATGAGTCCCAGTTACAGACATGGCTGGATGAAATGACCGTGCAAGGCCTCATAAAGCCAGGCGATTTTAAGGTTTCGGATTTATATACGGATCAATTCAAAAGTGTCTGGTGACTTCTTCCTAGTGCATCGATTCCCAATTTATTACGAGCTCATTCCGGAACTAAGAATTTGCTTCCCAAATATTACATTCCGGATGGTTGATCAAGTCTCTGATCATGAAAAACGATTCTGGAAACTATTAAATGATTAAGATAAAAATGGCTTTTGGGATGGACTCCTTATATATAACTGCATTCATATATAATTCCTAGATAATAACTATATTTTCCAAACTGGAGGAAATGGTATAAATTACTGTTGTACTGTCCTGTCACCTCAAGAGCAACGGATACAGGAGGAACTGCAGGGCAAGAAAGATTTTACAGGCAGGGAGAGAGTTTTCAATATCCTTAACAGTTTTCAAGCCCAGCGACCCCGAATTGATATTGAAAGGGCTACGTTTTTTACAGAGTCTTTTAAACAAACCGAAGGTCAACCATTGGTTCTAAGATGGTCAAAAGCACTTAAACACATAGCTGAAAATATAACCGTCTATATAGACAGGAACCAGCTTCTGGTAGGCAGATCCGGTTACTCCGGAAGATACGGGATTTTGTATCCAGAATTAGATGGAGATTTCCTGATCTCGCAATTGAACAGTTGCCCAGCCGGGTTGAATCGCCTTTCAACATTTCCAAGGAAGATGCTGGTATAGTAATTAAAGAAATCGCACCTTATTGGAAAGGCAAAACATTCCACGAGAGTCTGGCTAAGGCCCTGCCAGAAGAGACCTTAAAACTCACCTATGACCCAAAAGATTCATTAAAATCAAGATTTATCGTCAATGAAACTGCATCATTCCGTTCTTCCATTCAGTGGGTTCATGACTATGAAAAAGTGCTGAAAAGAGGGATTAAAAGCATAAAAGAAGAAGCTCAAAAGCAGCTTAACTCCCTCGATCCCCTGAGTCCTGTTGATACAATTGAGAAAGCTACTTTCCTTCAGGCTGTAATAAATGTATGTGATGCCGTTGTTATCTGGGCTAAAAAACATTCGGAATTAGCTACTGAAATGGCAGCAAAAGAAAGTGATGAACAGAGGAAAAAAGAGTTACTGGACATCGCACGAATATGTGAGTGGGTGCCGGAAAATCCTGCCCGCACGTTCCATGAAGCTGTCCAGTCCTAATGGTTCATACAAATGTTTTCCCGTATTGAACAAAAGACCGGTACCATTATCTCCAACGGCAGAATGGACCAATATCTCTATCCCTACTATAGAAAGGATCTTGTGGAAGGCCGCATAACTGAAGAAAAGGCTATAGAGTTACTGGAATGCATGTGGGTGGCAATGGCCCAGTTTATTGACCTGTATATTTCTCCGACCGGTGGTGCTTTCAACGAAGGATATGCTCACTGGGAAGCTGTTACTATAGGCGGTCAAACTTTGGACGGTCTTGATGCATCAAACGAACTAACTTATTTATTCTTGAAATCAAAGCGGGAATTCCCTCTCAATTACCCTGACCTTGCAGCCAGAATACACGCCCGTGCTCCCGAAAGATACGTCTATGAAGTAGCTGAAACGATTAAAGAAGGTTCCGGTTTCCCCAAATTAATAAATGATGAAGAAGTTATTCCCCTGCTGCTGGCCAAGGGAGCCACTTTCGAAGAAGCTAACGATTATGCAGTTTCAGGCTGCTCTGAATGCCGGATGCCGAACAGGGACACCTTTACAAGCGGCTGTGCCTACGTAAACTATGCAGCGGCAGTCGAAATGACTTTATATTCCGGGAGAATGAAGCTTTACGGCGGCGAGAAAATCGGGCTGGAAACGGGGGATCCAAGGAATTTAAGACCTGGGATGAATTTTGGGCCGCCTACTTAGCACAACAAACAAATTTTCTTAAGCATGCTTTTATTCAACAGCATGTAATTAACAATTTGAGGCCAAAACATTTTGCAACACCCCTCGGTTCGGCCCTGCATGATCTTTGCATGAAAAATTGTGTAGACCTGCATACTCCTTATATTGAAGGGGGCATTAATTTAGGATATTTCGAATGTATTGGATATGTTACTGTCGTTGACTCCCTGGCCGCAATTAAAAAGCTTGTTTTTGAAGAGAAAAAGATAACAATGGATGAACTGTTAGCTGCGTTAAACAACAACTTTGAGAGCAAAGAAGTCCTGAGGCAAATGTTGCTAAACGCCCCCAAGTTCGGTAATAATGACCCATATACTGATGCAATCGCAAAAGACATTGACCGGGAATCCATCAAGTTCGCCAGGAAGTATTCCAAGGAATTGGGAGTATACCTTGACTTTAGACTGGTACCGTTCACTTCCCACGTTCCATTCGGTAGGGTTGTAAGCGCTACACCCAATGGCAGAAAGGCATGGACACCACTTTCTGACGGGTCATCCGCCTCCCATGGCGCTGATGTAAATGGTCCAACTGCCGTTTTGTTATCTAACTTTAACTCCAAGAACTATAATTACAGGGAACGTGCCTCCCGACTATTAAATATCAAGTTAAGTCCTTCATGTGTGGCAGGGGAAGAAGGTACTAAAAATTTGATATCGTTTATCAGGACATGGTGTGACTTAAAACTTTGGCATATTCAGTTCAACATTATTAATAAGGAAACTTTGCTAGCAGCAAAGAAAGACCCGAATATATACCGCAATTTACTGGTAAGAGTTGCAGGCTATAGTGCATATTTCGTTGACCTGTCACCCGATCTGCAAGATGATATTATAGCAAGAACAGAACACAGTGATATGTGAATCATGTTTTTGATGTCTGCCATGTTTATGACGTATGCCACTTTTATGACGTATGCCACTTATATGACGTATGACATGCTTTTGATGTATTTCCCGCTTATACATTTGGGCTGCGTCATTTTATGCAGGAGGTCTTTAAGTGAGTGAGACCAATATCTTTGACAAAAATAAATATGGGTACGTTTTTAATATTCAGCGTTATTCTTTGCATGATGGGCCTGGCATCAGAACGCTGGTCTTTTTAAAAGGCTGTCCTTTGAGATGCAAATGGTGCAGCAATCCCGAATCCCAACTGTCTCATCCGGAGTTGGCATACAATACAAATAAATGCATATAGTCACGAGGCTAAATAATGCAACTTTCCAATAGGTGTAAAGCGGTTTTTAATTGCAGCAATTACAGGCGTGACTATAGGTACCGAAGAATGCAGTTTATGCTTAAAAGTTTGCCATTCAGGGGCTATTGAGGTAGACAGCAGCAATAATAAAATAAAAATTAACAGAGAATTATGCGATAATTGTCTTAAATGTGCTGAGGTCTGTCCGTCAAAAGCACTATTTACCTTTGGCAAACTGATGAGTATTGAGGATGTACTGAAAGCTGTCGAGAAGGATAGCGTTTTTTATTCAAGATCTGGGGGAGGTTTAACTATTGGCGGCGGCGAACCTTTAATGCAACCCGAGTTTGCCGCCGGACTAGTCAAGGAAGCTAAAAGAAGAAGAATAAATACTTCTTTGGAAACCTGCGGGTACGCCGAGTGGGATGCCATTGAAAAGGTGTGTGCACACCTGGACACTATTTTCTTTGATATAAAATGCATTGATTCTGCTAAACACAAAGAGTTTACCGGTGTAGAAAATAAAAAGATATTAGAGAACTTTGGGAAATTGTGTAAACGTTTTCCAAATACCCCTATAATTGTACGGACAACTGTCATTCCGGGTTTTAATGACTCAGAGGAAGATGTAGTTGCCATCGCTAATTTCATTAATCAAATTGCGGACGGCCACCCTACCTTAAAAGGTAGGGTATGCAAGGGCCGTCCGCTGTTATTTTGGGAATAGTTTAGTGTTCTTAGACAAAACT
>JADGNM010000166.1 GCA_017883485.1 Methanosarcina sp. | reverse complement strand
CATAAAGGAATTATCGTAAGGAAGAAGCTCGAAAAGAAATCAACAAGCCAGATCGCAAAGGAAACAAACCATAGTCCAGAAGCAGTTGATAGGTATATCCGCGATTATGGAAGAGTAAAAATGCTCATTGGAAAAAGAATGGCTGTAGAAGAGATATCTTATGCAACAGGGATAAGTAGAGGAGTCGTAGAGCAATACAAGGATTTACATGAACTTGAAAACAGCGACAATAGCGAGAAAAAAGAATAAATAAATTAGTGACGAAAAAGAAAATATAAATATAGGCTAAATCTGGCATATGTCCGGATAGTAAATTGAGTTTAATTTTTAAGACGCGTTCTCAGTCTTCATTTTAGTCCTTCACGTTTTACAGGTAATCCAGGTTCCGCAGGGTACCGGAGATATATTGATTACCTCTCTTTCCAGAACCTCTCTGAGCAGGACAGGGTCCCTGGCATCCATTACAAGAGCATCAAGCTTGCAGCGTTCGATAATTTTTGCGGCCACAGGATCCACCGGGGACTTGGAGCCTGCTTTCATCTCAATTGCCATAACGATATTTATGAGTTTTTCAGGAGATATTTTATCAAACTTTACTGCAGTTGGATCGCAATTAGGGTCCGAGGAGTAAACTCCGTTAATAGAGGTTGCAATTGTAAGCAGGTCTGCCCGCAGGTACTCTGCAAGGATTGCAGCAACGGCATCCGTGGTCTGGCCAGGGGTGACCCCTCCCATGACTACTACTTTTCCCGGACGTATTGCCTTTGCAGCCTCAAGATAGTTTGTCGGAATTTCCGGGCAGGCATCGGGCCCAAGAGCGGCAGCAAGCAGTCGCGCGTTAAGGCGGGTAATCTCAATACCTATATAGTCACAGGTTACTTCATCGGCCCCCATAGCCCGCGCAGCGCCAATATATTGCCTTGCTGATTCTCCGCCCCCGGTTACAACAATTACAGTATGTTTTTTAGAGATTTTTCGGAGGACTTCGGCATATTTTAAAAAACGATCCGGATCAAGGTTTTTTGCGAGAATTGAACCGCCTAATGAGAGTACTATTAGCATGGTGATCTCTACACATTAACAATTTGGATTTTTAAATTTATCGCTGAATATTCCTTCCGAAGTCACCAAAAATCCCATATAACGAGGAACCATAAAGATCCTCCAAACCAATAAATTATTACTTAAGACAGAACTATTTAAACAGCTTGTTGTCAGAGCAGGTAATTTTTTTAATGCAGGGTGGCACATGGATCTTACTGATATATTAAGGGCTGTTAAAGAAGGAAGGATGGACCTTAAGACTGCGGAACAGCAGGCCCGTGGTCTGGGTTTCGTCTCCTACGCAGGCATTGCAAAGCTTGATTCCCACAGAAAAAGCAGGACAGGAGTAATTGAAGCTATCCTTGCGGACTGTAAGGAGCCTGAGGATGTGGTGGAGATCGCTAGAGTAATGGCAGCACAGAGCAGAAGAGCCCTCATTACCCGTGTCTCCGCAAAGCATCTTGAAGCTTTAAGGGCAGAATTTGGCGAAGATAAACTTGATTGGAATAGGCGGGCTCGTACTGCCGTTATTCACGACGGTATCCCTGCCCCGAAAACCGGGGGAGTTGTAGGGATAATCTCAGCAGGTACGGCAGATATCCCGGCTGCGGAAGAGGCTCGGGTTATTGCCTCAGAAATGGGCTGCGAAACTATTGCCGTATATGACGTAGGGGTTGCGGGAATCCACAGACTCATCCCCGAGCTTCAGAAACTAAAAGCTATGCAGCCGGGAGCAATCGTTGTTGCAGCCGGAAGAGAAGGAACGCTTCCGACGATTGTTTCTGGACTTGTGGATGTACCTGTTATCGGGCTTCCGGTATCTACAGGCTATGGAGCCGGGGGCGGAGGAAAAGCTGCCCTGCTTGCAATGCTGCAGTCTTGCTCCCCCATTGCAGTAGTAAATATTGATGCAGGTTTTGTTGCGGGAGCTTGTGCAGCCCGGATCGCAAATATGATTGCAGCTGCCGAAAAACGAGGCAAGGAAGATAAAACAGATATGGAAGAAGAGTAACAGAGAACAATTGAAAACGCAATGAGGAAGGCAACTTCATGAAAGCACTTGTATTCAATCCTTTTTCAGGGGCAGCAGGAGATATGATCCTTGGGTGCGCTCTCGATCTCGGGGCTGACAGGAAAGCGATTAAGGAACTGATAGAAGCCTCTGTCCCTGTATCTGTAGATATAAGAGAAGTTACAAAAAAGGGAGTAAAAGCCCTGGATGTCCGAATAAACGTGCCTGACAAAGAGCCGGCCCGCACCTATCCCGAACTTGTGGACGTCATAAAGGCTGCAAAATTGCCTTCAAGGGCGGAGAGAAGTGCTCTTGACATTTTTTTGAAAATGGCGGAAGCCGAAGCTTCAGTCCATGGGCAGCCTGACCTTGAAAAACTCCATTTCCATGAGGTAGGGCAGAGTGATGCCCTTGCCGACGTCATCGGGTCTTCGGCAGCTATTCATGCCCTTGACTGCGATTCCGTTTATTGCATGCCTATCAATGTGGGCAGCGGGACAATAAAATGCGCACATGGGACACTACCTGTCCCGGCCCCGGCTACCCTGGAACTTCTCAGGAGAGGAAAGCTCTATTTCAGGGGAGGTGCTGAGAAAAAGGAGCTACTTACTCCGACAGGAGCTGCTATTCTGGCCCATTTTGCAAGGCCGGTGGAGACTTTTCCCCAGGGCCGGGTAATTTTGATAGGCTACGGGGCCGGAGACTCGGATCTGGCCGGGCCGAATGTGCTACAGGGAGTGGTATGCGAACTTGACTCTTGCCTGATCCCGGACATGATCGAAATGCTCGAGACCAATGCAGACGATGTGAGCGGAGAGGTATTGGGGAACCTGTTTGAGGAACTTCTCTCTATGGGAGCAAGGGATGTTGCAATTATCCCGGCAACTATGAAAAAAGGCCGTCCAGCTCATATTATCAAGGTAATTGCAAAACCTGAGGACACTGCACAGCTTGCCCGGAAAATAATCACCGAAACGGGTTCTTTGGGAGTAAGAGTTATCCCCACCCGGCACAGGCTCATAGCTGCCCGAAAAATCGAAATGATTAAATTTGAAATCGAAGGGCAGATTTATGAAACAGCTGTCAAGATCGCTAGAGACTCAGAGGGTACCTTGCTCAATATCTCTGCTGAGTTTGAGGACTGTAAGGAAATTGCAAGAGCTAGCGGTGTTCCTGTAAAAGAAGTCATGAGAAAAGCAGAAGAGGCTGCTAAAAAGCTTTTTTCCTGAGATTCTGAAATGAAGTGCTGGAAAGTTAAAACAGAAAGTAAAAGTCTAAATCTGAGGTCTTTACTCTCTTCTTCTAAGGCTTTTACTCTCCTCTTTTGTATTCATTTCTGTTCTTTTCTATTCATTTATGTCCGTTATTAGGTTCAGAGTTTGCCCATTGAATGCAAGAGCTCCACATTCAGGACACTTGCCCCTGCGGCTCCGCGGATGGTGTTATGTCCCGTTGCAATGTAGCGAATTCCTTCTCTTATCCGGCCTACTGAGACGCTCATGCCTTTTCCCATATTGCGGTCAAGGCGGGGCTGAGGCCTGTCTATTTCATCTCTTACGATAAGGGCTTTTTCGGGTTCGGAGGGGAGTTCTCCGAGCTTTGGGTCGAAGTTCAGGAAGGCTTCCCTTACTTCTTCGGGTGTTGGGTCATTCCTCATCCCGGCCCAAATGGCTTCGGTATGCCCGTCGATAACGGGAACTCTATGGCAGGAAGCACTGATTCTTATACCTGCAGGCACGACTTCCGAGCCGTTAAATTCTCCAAGGAGTTTTAAGGTCTCAGTTTCCATCTTCTTTTCTTCGCTTCCGATATAGGGAATTACGTTATCATAGATTGCCATTGCGGCAACTCCGGAAAAACCGGCCCCTGATATCGCCTGCATTGTAGCTACCTGTATGGTCTCAAGCCCAAACTGCACAAGGGGCTTTAATGTAAGGGTCATGATGATAGTGGAGCAATTGGGATTTGTGATAATATATCCATCCCATCCTCTTGTGTCCTGCTGGACTTCAAGAAGCCCGAGATGTTCGGGATTTACCTCGGGGATTACCAGGGGGATATCTTTATCCATCCTGAAAGCTGATGCATTGCTTGCCACTGCAAATCCGGCTTTTGCAAACTCGGGCTCGATTGTGAAAGCAAGGTCTGCAGGAAGTGCCGAGAAAACAACATCTGCATCAACGGCTTTTGGGTCTACTGGGTCAACTTTGATATTTTCAACGCTTTCCGGCATAGCTGTATCCAGACGCCAGTCTGCCGCTTCTTTGTATTTTTTGCCGGCGCTTCTCTCCGATGCAGCAAGGGCTGTAATCTCAAACCAGGGATGGTTTGCCAGTGCTTCTACAAATCTCTGCCCAACAGCGCCTGTAGCGCCTAAAATACCTGCTTTAATTGCTACCATCTAAAAAGCTACCTCCGACGAGAGAAGAAATAGTCTGATGAGGAGAAAAAGAAAAAAATGGAATAAAAATTATTCCAAATGGTTGTTGTTTTACTCTTCTACTTTAATTGCCTGGTTCGGACATGCTTCTTCGCATGCGCCGCACTCTACACATTCGTCATTGTCGATAACTGCGCAACCCTTTTCTTCATCAAGAGTAATTGCTTCAGAGGGGCACTCATCTACGCAGCTTCCGCATCCGGAACATTCATCTGCATTAACTGTAGCTGGCATATTTTTCACTCTCCTTATTATTGTTCGATATGACCTGGAAATTAGATGTGCCGTTTTTGAAACTTCCATAGAATATCGATTGGTTTGGTCATACGCCATTACTCAGATAAACATAAAAACTTATCGCTTTTTAGCAGTAGGCACCTTTAGAAATCAGAATGGAGTCAAGGCACAGACTCTCAAAAACAATATATTCAATGATATATAAAGAGGGAAAAATAGAAAATATTCATTCAACAAACAGAGTCGTGCAGAGAAATTCCTGCTTCCGTAAGTCGGTACATTCCGTCTTCGAGTTTCAGCAATCCCTCTTTGAGCAGGAAATCCATGTTGAACTTAAAGAAGAAGTCGTTCAATCCTGATTCTTCCTTTAATTGTTTTTCATCCTTTCCAAAGACTCCGACAATCCTGAGAAGTTTTCTTCTTGCAGGATTTATAGAAACCTTTTCCATCATTACGTGCTCCATTTTGACAAGTTCGCCTTCAGTCGGTTCTCCTTTTTTGTCAAAATAAGCATCAACTTCGTCGCAATTCTCTTTCATATCAAAACTCCATTTCTAAGCTGAAGATTGAAAACCGGATCTTTTCAAAAGTTCCGAAAAGACTAAATGTAATTATTACTCCTCTATGTTAAGTTGTATGTTTAAAAATTCTTTATATATGAGTAAATTTTGTCGTTCCCCGAGTTTCGCTTCGGCACCCGAGTTTCGCTTCGGGAGCACGAGGTCCTTTTCGCTTCGCTCAAGAGGACTAATTACGAAATTACTACTCTCAGTCCCGAGTTCCGCGTTGTTATTATAGATAATTTCTGATTATCTGACAGTTGCGATTAAATCTCAACTTTACGCTTCCCTTTCAACCTCTTTGATCGGCGGACTAATTTATGAATTCACAACCTTTCTGTCTTCCGTGTTTTCTATGGTTTATGAAGCTGCAGCTAAATCTCTTTACTTTTAGAGTATAAATTGTCAGAAATTCGGAGACGGCTGAATGAAATGCTTATCCAGGAATGTATAAAGCTTTACCCAGGAATGTAAACAGTCTATCCAGGAATATAAACAAAATCAAGAGGAATATAAACAAAATCAAAAGGGATTCAAACGCTTTCGAATCGATTATTTTTCCCAGAGTAAATGAACGTAAGCTAACTTGCCCGAAAGCAAATAGATCAAAAAAGAGAGCTAATGACAGTGATTAATTGGGAAAAAAATTGCGTTCTCATCCTAAACCTGGAAGTTCCGAATGGCATTAAGATATACTTTATTTGTCTGGGAAGAAATACTGAGGTACCGGACTTGCGGGTTGGGATGTTGGTGTGTAAATTCCCGAATCTCGCTTTGTCCCTTTACGTGTGGAGTAGATATGTACTAGTGTCGCAACAATTTAATTATGGAACATAATATTTGGACAGCTTCTCATCAGCATTCTTCTTCGTAAACTTCCAGTTTATTTTCTTTTTATTCTC
>JADGNM010000165.1 GCA_017883485.1 Methanosarcina sp. | reverse complement strand
CCAAAGAAGGAAATGACCATGCTGGAAAAGATCCTCAAGGTCGAAAATCTCCAGTTGGTCGTAGAAAAAAGGGCAAAACTGGTCCAGACCCGCTCAGAGTTGGAGCGCTTCCAGATTTCCTCCAATGATTTCAACTGCACGATGCGGCTGAATGATTCAGACGGAAATGTCTTCACCACCAGTTTTACCCCTGGAATTAAGAAAGTCATTGATTTTCTCAAGTCATCCTTCGATGCAAGCATCACCGATGTAGAAAACAAGATAACTTTCTAACCTTCAGTTTTCCTTTCAGGATTTTGGGTTCCGTCGAAAGACGGAACCTTTTTTTATGGTCGTAAAATGCTATTATTTCTTTTCTTGTGTAATTGCGGAAAAACTATTGATGGATGTGACTATTATTTATCGTCTATTAAATGAGCTAATATCTTATTTTAATTATTTTTACATAGACATTAATTTTCTCGATCAGACCATTATCTAATCCTTGATAACCAAGTAATGGAATCAACCCTCCCACCCTGGCGTACTTTCTCGATCTTTATCAGCAGCACTTTTGCTGATATGCAGGCAGAACGCGATTATTTGAAAAATTATGTTTTTCCGAAAGTAGAAGAGGAATTACAGAACCGGCGTATCAAACTTGAAATTGTTGACCTGCGCTGGGGTGTAGATACTACTTCAATGGCGCAGGAGGATGAGCGTGAAGCCAGCGTTTTAAAGGTATGCCTAGATGAGATTAAGCGCTGCAGACCGTTTTTTATTGGTTTGCTGGGTGACCGTTATGGATGGGTGCCGCCTGAGGAACAAATGAAAGCAGCATTGATCGGAGAGGAGCACGTTAAAACTGAAAAAGGAAAAAGTGTAACTGCCCTCGAAATTGAATTTGGCGTGCTTGCAAGCAAGGAACAGCTTACACGCAATGTGTTTTATTTCAGGGAGCCATTACCCTATAATAAGTTCTCTGAAAAGAGGGCTGCAATGTACAGCGATGAATACAGTACCGAACTTAGCCAAACTGAAAAGGAAGAGAGAAAGAATGCACTCATTACTCTAAAAGACACTATCAGGAAACATTTTGAAAAGAAAAGTTTAGCAGATAAGGTAAAAACCTATAAAGGGACCTGGAGTGCTGAATTGGAGTTGGTAACAGAACTCAAACCCTGGGGTGATATTGTTTGCAAGGATATACTGACAGAATGTGAAAACCATGCAAAAGAGACTTGGGATAAGGCGCCTAAAAACTGGCAGGAGCAGGAGCTGGCTTTGCTGGATTCCTTTATCGAAAGCCATACTCATGTGACTACAGTTGGCACAGAGAAGGGAAAAGAAGAGATACCCACTTTTTGCGGACGGAAACCTCTGCTTGAGGTATTAAAAAAACATCTCCTATCTGAGGATACCGCTAACTGGGGCTTGGTTCTCACTGGCGAAAGCGGATCCGGGAAAAGCGCTGTGTTTTCGATGGTATATAAAGAAATGCAGCAGGAAGATTGCTTCATCCTTGCCCACTCTGCCGGGTTATCGCCACGAGCAAAAAATGTTGCCGATCTACTAATGATTTGGAACCGGCAATTGGAGGACTACCTTGGTATAAAGGAAGAGATTGAAGAAACAAAAAGAGCAGAGGAGCTGACTCCCAGCATTACCGGCCAACAGGAAAAGACACCCGCAACACCCATTGAGAAGCTCCAGGAGAAATTCCTGGAATTATTGCAATTATTGGCCGCCAATAAACGGGTTGTTTTACTGATAGATGCACTCGATCGATTTGAACCTACGGCAAGGGCACAGCATTTAAGCTGGCTACCTGCAATGATGCCCAAAAATGTGTGGCTACTTTTCACTGCCATTACAGGCACTGAGCAAAAAGCAGTAAAATACCACAAGGGCATTAAAGTTAAGAGCATTGATTTGTTTTCCGATCAGGACGCAAAAGAGATGTTAATAACCCTTTGTAAAAGGCAACACAAAACCCTTCCCGAAAAGGTGACCACCATCATCCTTAATAAAAAGCGAGAAGATGGACAGACGGCCACCACGAGCCCATTATGGCTTAGCCTGGCTGTGAACATGCTGATGGCTCTCGACCATGATGATTTTGAAAAAATAAGTCGACTTGAAGGGAAGGGAGGACAGCAAATTGAAAACTACATGGCAAACATGGCATTTGATTTTTCCTCTATGGCTGGTCCCCTTTTCCTGAATCTGGTAAGTAAGGCAGGCACAGTATTCGGTGAAACATTTACACAAACTGTGTTTAATTGTATTGCCTGTAGTCGCAATGGACTGAGGGAGAAGGATCTCGAAAACATACTGCCGGCGGTCAATATTGCCTGGGATTCCCTTCAATTTGCCGGCTTAAGACGCTGGTTCAAAGCTCATTTGACCTTACAGGGCGAGGAACTGCAATGGAACCTGGCGCATAATATCCTTCGCAGCGCTTTGAAGGAGTATGCTGGAGAGATACAGGTGAAAAATATCCATGGCGCTATTGCCAATTATCTTTTGACTTTAATCTCAGATCCACTAAAATCTACTGAATCATTATACCATCTGCTTTATTCAGGTAGGCACTATGATGCAGCTCTTTATTACAGTACTGATTTAAATTTTGAAGAAACTGAAGGTGCGACAAATATATTAGTAGAAACTATCAACTCTGATGAAAAGGGATTGGAATTGGTAGTTTCACTTCCTGCTCTGGTTGGGGGAAATGATGAGAATTTTCATGGAATCTTAAGCAAATTTATTTATCATCTTGATACTGTCCTTGCAGTGGAGGGTAATCTTAACCAAAGGTTGACCATACTTGAGTTATTTAGAAATAATCTGGAGAAAATCTATGAAAGCGAAAACTCTGATATTAAAATCTATTATGACATTGCAGCTTTTTTTGATAGATTAGGATTAATCCATGAGACGTTGGGTAACTTAGAAGCAGCTTTATTTTATTTGGAGGGTCGGAACGAATTAACGAAAGCACTTTTTAATACAAATCCACAAAATGAATCATTAAAACATGCCTTAGCGGGCTCGTTTGTAAATTTAGGTTCTTTATATATGAAAATGGGTAATATTGAAGAAGCCCTAAACTACTTTGAACAAGCTCGGAAGTTATCAGAAGAACTCTATGATGCCAATACCCAAGATGAATCGCTGAAACACAGCCTTTCGATCTCATATGAGAAATTAGGGGAGATCCATCAGACAATGGGACACACAAAGGAAGCCCTAAATTTCTTTGAAAAGGAGTTAAAGTTAATAAAAGAACTTTATAATGCCAATCCTCAGAATGAAACACTGAAAAATGGACTTTGTATTTCGTATGATAAATTAGGCTTTATCTATCAGGAGATTGGGCATTTGGAGGAAGCTCAAAGTTATTATGAAAGAGGAGGAAAATTAGCTAGAGAACTCTATAATGCCAATCCCCAGAATGAATCTATGAAAAACGGCCTGGCGATCAATTTATCAAAATTAGGCTTTATTCATCAGACTATGGGGCACATGGAAGAATCTCTGAATTACTTTAAGGATGAATTTATATTATGTAAAGAACTTAATGAAGCCAATCCTAAGAGCGAGAACCTGAAAAGCTGCCTATCCATTTCCTATGAGCATTTAGGCAGCATTCATCAGGAGATGGGTCATAGTGAAGAAGCCCTAATTTACTTTGAAAAGTCACTGGAATTTTCAGAAGAACTTTGCAAGGCCAATCCTCAGAATGAATCTTTGAAAATTAACCTTGCACTTTCCTATTCAAGATTAGGGGACATTCAAGAGGCGATGGGTCACATGGAAGAAGCCCTAATTTACTATGAAGAGGATATGGAATTATCGATAAAACTTTATGATGCAAATCCTCTGAATGAGTCACTAAAAATCGCTCTAACGAGTTCTTATGAAAAATTAGGGGACATTCATCAGAAATTGGGAAACACAAAAGAAGCCTTAGATTACTTTGAAAAGGACTTGGAGTTAATAAAAGAACTTTATAATAAAAATCCTCAGAATGAATCGCTGAAAAATAAACTTGCAATATCGTATGATAAAACAGGCTCTATCAACCAGGAGATGGGTCATATGGAGGAAGCTCGAAATTATTTTGAAAGAGGAGGAAACTTTGCTAGAGAACTTCATAATGCTAATCCCCTGAATGAATCTATGAAAAACGTCCTGGCTATCTTTCTGTCAAAATTAGGCTCTATTCATAAGACGATGGGTCACTTGGAAAAATCACTTAATTGCTATGAAGAGGAAGTGGAATTATATACCGAGCTCTATAATTCAAATACCATGAATGAATCTCTGAAAAATGACCTGATGGCCTCATATTCAAATTTAGGTGACATTCATCAATCGATGGGTCATAATGAAAAAGCCCTGGAAAAATTCTTAACGTCATTGACTCTGGCTGAGGAACTTCTTTGTAGTAATCCGGACTCAGATTGTTACTCTCGTGATGTAATGCTAATTCATGAACGATTAGGAGATTTTGCAGATAATAATGGGGACTTACCTAAAGCTAAAGAATTTTATCAAAACGCGTTTAATATATGTGAAGATTTGCACAATAAATTGCCTGACATAGTAGAATATTCACAAGATCTATCTAGATATTACACAAGGTTGGGCGATTTGGATTTCAAATTGGGTGAGCTTCCTAAAGCCCTTGATAAATATTTGGCATCGATGACAATAACTGAGGATCTCCACCTTCGGTACCCAAACTCAGAGGATTATGCCTATGATTTATCCATTTCGTATGATATTTTGGGTAATTACTACCTTCAGATAGGAGATCCCATGAATGCCATTGATACATATAAAACATCGCTGAATATCAGGGAGAAACTATGTGATTGTGCCCCAGACTCGGCGGATTTCGCCCATGCTCAATCCCTCTCATATGATAGAATTGGTAGCATCTACTTCAAATTGGGTGACCCAAAGAAAGCCCTTGATATGTACAAGGGGGCACTGACCATAGCTGAAGAACTCAATCGTAGATTGCCTGGTTCAACAGTTTACACTCATGATCTCATGATTTATTATGAACGATTAGGCGATATTGCAGCTTATAATAAAGGATTACTTAAAGCTACGAACTATTATCAAAGCGCATTCGACATTAGCGAGACCTTACATAAAAATGACCTTGGTTCTGTAGAATATTTACAAGATCTAGCGAGATATCATTATAAGTTGGGTGACATTTACCTTGAATCGGGGGATCTTACAAAAGCCCAGGAAAGATACCAGGCATCTCTGATTATTCATGAACAACTCCACGGTGAGGCGCCAGGATCAGCGGATTATGCACAGAATCTATCAGTATCCTACGAAAGGTTAGGTGACTTGTACCTTCAGTTGGGTGAATTTCCTATTGCCCTTGATAACTTTCAGGCAGCTCTGACGATATCTGAGGATCTCAGGAGTAAGGCTCCAGACTCAGCAGATCACGCACGTAACTTGTTTGTTGGCTATTATAAAATTCTATGTTTACTTCGAAATCAGAATAACCAGGAAGAAATAATGAAATATGCCATGTTGTGCAAGGATGCTTTACTTTATATGAAGAATCACAAAATGTATATGGATGAAAAATTGATCGGGATTTTAGCTGAACTTGAAGAACTGTAATAAAATTAGCTTCATACTGTGAAAAAAAATATCCACTTAAACTGTAATGAAGATGGAGAATTGAGAATAGAGGATGGATGCTGTGTGCGAGAAATGAATTAATTAAGAAGGAATTTATTCAGAAAGATGTAATAACATTGCTCAATGGGTAAGAATTTATGATCGGCGAGAAAAACTTCTTTCACATCATTAAGAGATTTTTCAATTTGTTTTTTGGTTGGAAGATAATGACTTTTGTTTTCTAAAATGACATCCAATTGCTCCTTGTCATTCAGGGTTTGATAATATCTTTTCATTTTCAGGAAGTCATCGTGCTTGATTTTCTCAAGAATTGTTTCTTTTTCTTCTATTACAAATTCCTGATCGGCATAAGCTGCATAAATCAGCAGAAAGGCGAGGAATTCATGGTAGGTCAATTTTCTCATGGTGTCATACTATAATTCAAAATTGGCTAAGACGGTGTGGAAAATCCGCACATATTGACCCCCTCTATACGTTTTAAAGTGACCCCCTGATTACGCTTCAAATTGACCCCCTCGTTACGGGGCAAATTGACCCCCC
>JADGNM010000164.1 GCA_017883485.1 Methanosarcina sp. | reverse complement strand
TATCATAATATAAAAGTTGAACATGAAGTGAAAATATATATTGTATCAAAAAAATAAATTATGTTCTATTTTTGCATGGGGGTCGAAATGTAAATTATAAATAAGATCCTAAGGAAAAATAAGATTGCTTTAAAGTAAAAACAAGATTAATCAAAGAAGAATTGGTGATTTCATGAGTGTAGAACAGATTTTAAAGGATACCTTTAAAGGAGAGACCACTGAAGTTGGATGGTATCTTGCAATGTCAAAGGTTGCCGAGCGTGAAGGGCTTGCAGATGTTGCAGTTTACCTCCGACAGATAGCCATGGACGAAGCCTGGCATGCTACGGAAGTAGCTGAGATCCTCGGACTTGTTAAAGAGACGACTCTTGAAAATCTAGAAATGATGCTTGCAGGGGAAAGCAAAGCCGAAATTGAGAAAGCCGACGCTGCGGAACTGTCCAGGAAGGAAGGCAACACAAGAGCTGCTCTTTTCTTTGAGAGAGCGTCCCTTGACGAGGCCAGACATAAAGCAGGGCTCAGAGGCTTTCTGGAAAGAATGAAAAAACAGCAATAAAAAGAAAACATATCTTCTGATCAGCCTTTTACTATTTAGAAATATCTAACGTGGCTAATCGTAATCAGATAATTGCGCAGACACACAACATTAGACATATGATATTATACTGTCTCGAACATATACTCTCTGATCTGAGACTCTTTTATGGGTCCAGTAATCCCTCGAATCCGGTAGGGTGCCGGAGTATTGAGGTTCTGTGATTATTAGGGGTCTAATATACAAGGGGCTAAAAAATTAATTTTCAGTTTATTCGCCAATTCGAGCCTCTACCTTCGATTTCCGTATATTGGTCTTAGGCTAGCAATGATTAGATCCCGGGCAAAATTAAACTACTTAGGAGAGTGGAAAATATGGTAAGTAAAGAATATGTAAAAGGTGACCTTCCAGAGAAAGCTGCAATCCTGCAAAGAGACGGGGAAACATACGCAATTGCTCCGCATATTCCGGGAGGGATCGTATATCCAGAGACCCTCAGAAGGATAGCAGATATAGCTGAGAAATATGGGGCTGCAGCCATCAAAATCACCTCTGCCCAGAGAATTGCAATTGTAGGTTTAAAGGAAGAAGACCTGGATGCAGCCTGGGGGGATCTTGGCCTGAAGCCAGGAGCAGCGATAGGGCTCTGTGTCCGCAGCGTCAAAATTTGCCCTGGAACTACTTTTTGTAAGAGGGGAAAACAGGATGCTGTTGGGCTTGGACTGAAGCTTGATGAGAAGTACCATGGAATGCCGCTTCCTTCGAAGTTCAAAATGGCTGTTTCTGGCTGTGCGAACTCCTGTTCCGAGCCGAGAATTAAAGATATAGGAATTATGGGGATGCCTAAAGGTTTTACCATGTCAGTCGGAGGGAGCGCAGGGCCGCGCCCGAGACTCGGGGATATAGTGGCAAAGGACCTTTCCGAAGAGCAGGTTCTGGACCTTGTTGAAAGGATAATTGACTTTTATAGAGGATATGGAAAGTCGAGAAGAATTGGCGAAGTAATAGATGAGATTGGCAGCGAAGAATTCAAAGCTAAAGTAGGACTGTAAACCTGTCTTCAATAAATAAAGATCAAGAAAGAAAATTAACTTCAAAAAAAGCTGATTTCTCGGAGAGCTTTTCATAAATGTGAAGTTCTGAAAAACTCTTCTCATATCTTTTTTTTGGTGTTTCCATTTTTAGCCTTGTTTATTTTTTGCAGACGAATTTCACTTTTTTCCTCGTATTTTCAAATTTATTTCCCGGTTTTCTGTCTGAACTCCAGCCTCTTCCAGTTGAAGAATTCCACGAAATTTATATATACTTAGTATATTATAATTGCACTATTATTTTATTGCCTTCACTTTTTCTTTATATTCCCGATTCCTTCCTGGTTCGGGATTTTCGGGCTCTTGAGGGCTTTTCAATTAGTTGTATATTAAAGATAATGTTTAAATATAATAAATACAAAGACTAACAGACTATTCAAACCTTATGCAGACAGTCGCTACGGTTATCACTCTATATTTCTGTTATTAACTTTCTGTACGATAATTTTAGGAGTAGTGTTGGTTCTCAGTTTTTGACCTATATAGGAGGAATAAACTATTAGTGAAATGGAGTACTTCTCAGGGCTCTCGGAATTCATCAAAATGACGTTTGCCCAAGCAATAATATTCGCCGCGATAGCTATTTTGAT
This sequence comes from Methanosarcina sp., assembly GCA_017883485.1. Lineage (GTDB taxonomy): Archaea > Halobacteriota > Methanosarcinia > Methanosarcinales > Methanosarcinaceae > Methanosarcina. The sequence goes on along the minus strand of JADGNM010000164.1, from coordinate 4,001 downwards.
TTTCTTATATGGAATGATCGGTGCCCTCCAGAAATGGGGGTCAGGAGTAACAGGTTATGGCCTTGAGCCTCAGGCAGGACAGAAAGGAAGTGCAATCAGGTTCTTAAAAACCTGGTGGAGCCAGGTCCGGGAAGCATCTCATGCCCCACATGCGAAGCCTCTCCTGGAGGTTCTTATTTTCGATGTCCTTTTCCAGAGAAGAATTCTAAAAAGAAGTTCTCTTCGCTGGATAATGCACTTCAGTATTTTCGCAGGCTGGATGACTCTCTTCGCCCTCTCAGGCATGATGTTCACAGTCGAGATGATCGAAAAGCTAGGAATTGAACTTCCATTCACAACTGCCCAGTTCAGAGACTTTCTCTCTTTCCCGAACTATATTTTCGGATACCTCCTGCTTGTCGGAGTCCTCATTGCTATAGTAAGAAGACTTTTTATTACCGAAGTCAGGGAAGCTTCCATTATGTACGACTGGATTCTTCTCGCGGGAGTTTTCATAATCACAATCACAGGCTTTTGGGCCGACGGAATCAGGAACGGACTTATCTGGGGCCTTGGACTTAATCCGATGACAGCACCGCCTGCAGCTCTCTTCCACTCAGTAATTTCGCTACTCTTCTGTATCGCAGCTGTCCCATACACTAAATATATACATGTGATCGCCACACCGCTTGCAATCCTTGCAAATAAAGGAGGCGAATAAAAAAATGGCAAAACGTACCCCCTCAATAGATACAAAAAACCTTACCGCAGTGCAGCTTATGGAGCTTGACTCCTGCACCCGCTGTGGTGAATGTGTAAAATGGTGTCCAACTTATGCTGCCACTAACCAGAAACCAGGATTAGCCCCAAGGGACAAAATCCTGCGCTGGAGGCAGTACATGAACAAGTCCTACGGGGTTAAAGCAAAGCTCTTTGGCCCGCAGGAAATCCCTCAGGCAGAACTTCAGGAATTCAAAGACGACGTGCACCACTGTACCACCTGCGGTATCTGTGCAACCGTTTGTGAATCAGGCATTAACACTGTGGAACTCTGGGAAGCCATGAGGGCAAACCTTGTCAAGAAAGGCATCGGCCCTTACGGTAAGCAGAACATGTTCCCGAAACTTATTGGGCAGTACCATAATCCTTACCTGAAGGACCAGAAAGACAGGCTTAACTGGGTGCCCCCAGATGTGAAAATTGCAGACAAAGCAGATATTGTCTATTTCACCGGTTGTACTGCAGGATATAACCAGCTGCCTTTAGCCTTTGCTACTTCACGTGTGCTCAACAAGCTGGGCATTCCGTTTGCCATGCTCGGGGAAGAGGAATGGTGCTGCGGCTCAGCCCTAATCAGGACAGGGCAGGCACATATTGATAATGTGCCCCTTGGGATTGCAAAACACAACGTTGAGGCACTCCAGAAAAAAGGTGCCAAAAAAGTTCTCTTTGCATGTGCAGGTTGTTTCCGTGCTGCGAGTATAGACTGGCCAAGGGCTTTAGGCATGAAAAAACTGCCTTTCGAGGTTATTCATATCACCGAGTTCCTTGCAGACCTGATAAAGCAGGGCAAGATAAAATGGGTAAAGCCTATTAATAAGACAGTTACTTACCACGATCCCTGCCACCTGGGCCGGCACGTAGGCGTCTTTGATGCCCCGAGATATGTACTTACTCACATCCCGGGTATTAAGTTCGTAGAAATGGACAGAATAAAAGATTTCCAGCGCTGCTGTGGAGCCGGCGGAGGTGTAAAGGCAGGTATTCCTGATCTTGCTGTGGCAGTCGCAGAATCCAGAGTTAAAGATGCCCTTGGAACTGATGCAGAGATACTTTCCAGCGCTTGCCCGTTCTGTAAGAGAAACCTGTCTGATGGCCGAGACTCGCTCAAAGTTGACATCGTTGTCGAGGACGTCATTGAGCTGGTTGCAGAGGCTTTAGGCCTTGAGACTAAATAACCGAAAGAAATGAAAGCTGGATTCCAGCCCTTCCTTTTTTCTGTGTTTTTCTCAATATTTCTCATATTTTTCTCATACCTTTATTATATTTCTCTTCTATTTTTTCTCAATCTTTTCATGTTTTTTCTCATATTTTCTCTCAAAGTTTTTCTAAACTTTTGGCTTATTTTTATTTTTTTAGTAAAACTTAAATATCGATACTCCATTCCCTAGAACATGGATATCCCTTACGAATTTCTAGGAAAAGTATTCGTATACCTGATACTTTTTGCTCTTGCAGGCATAGGGATCGCCCTGCTCATTGGAGCCTATTCATTTAACAATCGTAAGATCATTTTTCCGGGATTCGTATTGTTCATGCTTTATCTCTTTTATTCTCCGGCTAAGCTACTGTGCAGATTTTTCAGGATTCGGGAAACCCTTGTGGATGACATCCTTATCGATGTAAGGAATGCCTTAATGCTGGAGCGCTTCGTTCACACGAAAGAAAGACGGGTTGTATTCCTGCCCCAGTGTATGAGACACCCGGAATGCAGGGCAAGGTGTGACCCTATTCATGGTTATGAATGCAAACGATGCGGGAAATGTAGTATTTCAAAAATATGTGAGACCGCAGATAGGTGCAACTTCATGGTGTTCATCATCCCTGGAAGCAGTTTTGTCAAAAAGATTTTCCAGGAATATAAACCTCAGTCTTGTTTAGGTATTGCCTGTTATAATGAGCTTGCTGAAAACATGCAGACTGTGTCTTTTATTCCTGTTCAGGGTGTTCTTCTTCTCAAGGACGGCTGCTTCAATACTCAGGCTAATGTCGAGGAAATAATTCAAAAAATGGAGATGTGTAATGTATAGTTTAATAGGAAAAGCTCTGCTCTTTACTGCTTTTTTCTCTATTTTGATCTCTATAATCGCCCTATTAGTTAGTCGAATTAGCCTGAAAAGAAATGTATGGCTTGCAGGTTTTTTTTCGAACGTACTTGATTTCTTCTATTTGCCGATAAAATATTTTTTCTATAAATTTTCAGATCCGCGAATATTGGATAAGTGGATAGTGTCATTAAAAAATATAGCTAACATGTCAGATTTCTCAAAAACCAAAAATCGTATAATTGTCATTCCGCACTGTGTGCGTTCATTAGATTGTCCTGCTCCGTCAACAATCTTAGGGATTCAATGTCAAAACTGTGGGAAATGTATTGTAACTCAATTGAGAAGAGATGCAGAACAGTATGGATACCTTCTATATATAACCACCGGTTCTTCAGCTATCGTCAATATCCTTAAGCATAAACCTGCAGACGGCATACTTGGAATAGCATGCGATTACGAGATAAATAAAGGAATGCGTGCTTTAAATGGGAAAAAAATTGTAACCTATGGGGTTCCTCTATTGAACGATGGTTGTTACAACACTAAAGTAGACTATAAGAAAGTGATTGAGATGATCGAATATTTTGATAAGAATAAGGGGTAATTTAAAGGTTTTTATAAGGATACAAAACACCAAAAATTTTGTCTTTAGCTAAATGTTACCATTCAAGATAGACAAATGCTATACTTGGTATTCAAAGTTATGCATAAGATTCTTTAACCGATCAAAATATATAATCTTTAGAATATCCGATTTGCTTTCTCAGCTTTTTGTTCTGGCTTCAGTGAAGTAGAAGAGGTCTTACTTGGTGCTGAAAACGCAAGCATTCGTTACCTGGAAAATTAAATGTGGAAGTATAATCACTAATAATGGATGACCGAAAATAATAAATCTCAATTTATATTATTTGGGTCATTTTGGGGAAAAAATGATTTTAATGGGTTCCTGTCTGTGTTGCGTTATCTTTGGATTATATGTCATTTGAAAATGTTTATATTTCTTAACTTCTAATACAAAAAGTTGTTTCTAAATTCCCATCAATACATTTTTATTAAAATTAAATTAACGTAAACATTGCGTAAATAGTTGAGTACTATAGCTTGACTATGTCACATTACCAAGTAAAGCATCATCATTGACCTCATACGCCAAATATTATGTTTGCAGTGAAATCGATGACAGCTATTGGAGTA
>JADGNM010000163.1 GCA_017883485.1 Methanosarcina sp. | reverse complement strand
ACCGGGAAGACTCCAGTCAAACTCATCAACATCAGTGACTACACCATAGACCGAATCAACTGCAAAGCTGTAATAACCTGCAGCATCCTTGGTAAAAGTTTTTGTAACTGTCTGACCACCTGATTGGATTGTGAGAACAGAGCCATTGTTATTGACATCCCTTTCCCGGTTTTCCAATAGGAAATACTCCGTTGAATTAATTGGTACTTTTAATATTACTGTATCCACAGGGGAAGCAGCTAATCCAGCTGTTAAACTTATATTATAATTACCCGGAGAAATGGTAACTGGCTGCGCCCATCCAAGGAATATCTTTTCCCACGCAGAAGGCTCGGGGGGAAATAAACCGCTATATGAAAAAATTGACTGTCCGTCCATTAAGCCAAATCTTCCTATTGCGCTTAATCCTGTATTTGTATCAAACAGATCGGGCAAACCAAGGTAGCTGGCAACACTTGCAGTAATGAGTCCATTAATAGTAATCTGGAATAAAGCAGTCTGACCAAAGCTTGATACTTCCCTGTTTTCGGTTTCAGGAAGGATCAAACTGTTCAGGATATGGAAATTTCCTCCGGATACAGGAAAACCAGCAAATGAATTACCATATATTTTTTTTAATGCATCCTGTCCCATTTTTGTCTCAGATTACTCTTTAGGCGCAGCTCTGCGTTTCTCCGCCTCAAGTTCCTCTGTCTGTATCTCTTTAGCTTCAAGTTCTCTTTCTAACTGTGTTATATCCAGCAATACCTCAAAGAGAGCATTTCTTCCCATGTCTTTTATGCCGATTTCCATTTGTTGAGTTAATGTAGTTCCAACACTTCCCCATTCTTCCCTCCTGACATCAGTTATTTCCCAGGGACCTGCAGATGAGTTCTTTACTCTATCGCGGGCAAGCTGCAAGAGCAAGTGTTTCTTCTCCGTTTGGGTGAGATCTTCAATTCCTTTTACTTCCAGCTCACTTACTGTGGCTTCGCCCATTTTGGATCTAGCCACCATAGGCTCGCCTGGCCTATCTTTTATTTCGTCTGTTACTCTTCTTCCCATCAGCTCAACCTCTTTTTAATTTTAAATTTCATTTGCTAAACAATATCAGAGTATGGGCCTGAAGGTTCTCGGGTCAAGAGATAGATTTCTCTGGCAGTAGCTGCATCTTGTCTCAAGGTGCTTTCCTGCGATAAGAGCTCTTTCCACATCCTCTTCAGGCGAGATATACTGGGTCATTTCCTCCCCACAGTATAGGCATTTTATTTTCAACCAGTCAAGCCTGGTGAGCTGCCTTATATTCTGTATCAGTTTCCCCAGGGCGTCTTGATAATTATCAGTAGAAAAATAGATGGGCTGTATATGGCGTATCAGAACAGGCAGTTCCACTCCGGTCTCTACAAGTGGAATTATAAACTGGTCAGCGCCAGCTGCCAGGCCGATTTCCTGATTTACCTCAGGAGATTTTGCGCCTTCCTGTGTAAGGATCGGAATGACGCAGTCAGACTGACGGATGCCGAAACGTATTCTCTCGGCCAGGGAAAGGCTTAGAGCTTTCCTGTATACAGCAGAAAAACTTTCCAGTTCCACAGCCCAGAATGCAAGACTCAGTTCCTGGGCAAGGGGTTCATCCTGCTCGCAATGAGCTATGTAGACTTTTGTGATCATACTTACACATATTTATCTGCATAACATATTTAGTTTCAGTTACTTTATCTTCTTTGATTTGTGTTCAGGGTCCATTTCCGGCTCCGGCTTAGGTATCGGTTCCGGTGAAGGGACCGGTTGTGGTTCCGGTTCAGGTATCGGCTCCGGCTGAAAAGATAGTTCTTTGTCTTCTTTTTGCAAAATAACTCCTCCTCTATCAGATGTGGCTTCAGGATAACTTGCTTTCTTTGAGAATTTGTGATCAAGGATTGTTTTAAGGAAGTGAATATTTTTTTTAGCCAGGATTTTCGATTTTGTATTCCAAAATCAAAGCTCACTCGGACGCTATCATTACACTTGTGGCTTTGATTACCGCATATACTTCATGCCCCTCTTTCAAATCCAGATTTTCGGCAGAACTTTTTGTGATAATGGAAGTAATTTCCACACCTCCAGGAAGCTCGACTATCACTTCCGAGTTGACAGATCCGTGGACTATTCTTTTGACTTTACCTTTCAGGACATTTCGTGCACTTATTTTCATCTTTTTCCCATCCAAGGTACTTATCTTGTTAGTAGTAAGGTTAATTTTGTCGATTATAGAAGTATAGGAATCTTATTTTCTGAACTAAATTCTCTGTATAAAATTTCATTTGTTTTTATGAATCAACATCTGCAGGCAAAGCACTTCAATGTTAGTAATAAGCTAAAAATAAGAATTACCACTTGATCCGGTCCAAATTTTGCCGTTTTCATACCCTTCAGCCTTCTCTAGCCATCTATATTTTAGTGAACCAGATTTTGATCTTTGAAGGGTAAATCTTATTAAATCCATCAAACAAGATTAATTAATCTATAAAAACATGTTAATGCTGCGATATTAAGACATATTAAGAACAGAAATTAGCAGATAACGGAAGAAAGGCAACAGAAAAGGGATAGGTATTTGGAGAGTAACTATGAAACCGAAGATAATCTCAACCAGTTTCGGTTCGATTACGGTCAAAGGGAAGACTTTTGAATATGATGTCCTTATCCGAATGGGTGGGCAGATAGAAAAGCGCAGGAAAAAGCTTTCGAAAAAAGTATACGGGACATCCCATAAAATCTCGCTTGCAGAGGCGAAATATGTCTATGAGAAGGGAGCTGAGAAGATAATTATCGGAACCGGCCAGACTGGGTATGTTGAACTATCAAAAAAGGCCAGGAAGTTTTTCGAGGAGAAGGACCTCAAGGCAAAACTCCTTAGCACCCCGAAAGCAATCAAACTCTGGAACAAAAGCAAGGGGAAGGCCATTGCAATGTTCCACGTGACCTGCTAATTTGCAAAATATATCGGACAAGAAAAGTTCTTCCGCCTGCAGGATGCATCGGTTCGCAGATAGAACCGTCTTTTGTGACATAAGGTTCTATTTTTTTTCGTATCTGGTAGTCAGTCGCATTCAAAATTAATGAAGGTTGTTTTTATATAAACATTTTCCTTCTCGGAGAGGAGATAGTTGTTCATCTTCCTGTAAAATATTTGAAAAAAACGTGTGGCAGTCCGGAATTATTGTGATATCCATCATAATCAAACTGACGTAGAAAGGCCCTCCGCGTTTAACATCTATAGGGGCAGGGTCAATGAAATCCTCAATGTCAACAGGATTTTCAATGTAATAGTTCTCAAATTCCGGGTTATTTAAATCTCCTTTATAGGGGAGACCTATAGCATAGATCGTTGAATCTAAAAGAGTTTTAGCTTCTGCATCCAGAAGAAGTACAAAAAAGGAATATTGTCCGCGAGGAAGATCAATCATAAACCTCCTGTCGACGTTCAACTCACATAATAAAAGGTTCTGAGTAGCTTTACTATATACCATTAGAAGTAAAACTTTATCCTCAGAAAGGAGTCCCTGAATTGTATCCGGCAAGAAAACGTGCCCAAAAACAAACTCATATCCTGTATAAATAGTAGGTGTAAAATCGTTTCTCACAAACTGAAGGCCTTCCTCATCCGAAAATGAATAACCCAAATTCCCCTGAAGATCAATTATCGGATATTTGCCTGTAGATATATCATTCCAGAATTGATCAAGAGTTTTGTCCTCTATTTGGGATAGGAGATGTATACATGTTCCGACGGAAATATTTTCAAGCATCATACTCCCTCATGCTAAGATTCGCTTTCATTCCATTTGTATCTGCAAAGAATATTATATAAATAAATCTTATGAAAAAGAAAGTCAATAATTCTGTCACCAGATAATAAGATATACACTGATAAAAAGTATTGTTGCGTGATAATTAGCTGATAAGTTTACCAAGGAAATAACCAGGTTTTGCAGCAACGATTTTCACATTAACATACTGGCCTGGCCTGAGGTTCGAGCTGCTTATGACAACCGGGCGGTAGGAGTCAGTGCGGGTAAGGACGTCGCCCATTTCTGTATATTTCGAGACAAAGGTTCTGCCATTCCAGCTTATCATTTCCTGTTTGGACTCTAGCTTTATCCTTTCGCATACCCTGTGCAGCTCGTGAGACCGCTGCACGGAAAGCCGGGAGTCGAGGTTTCGGAACGAAAAGGCTTTCGTGTGCGGCCGAGGAGAATAACGGGAGATGTTTACCTTTTCCGGGCGGTACTCTTTAATCCATTCGACAGTTTCTTTGAAATCTTCTTCTGTCTCACTGCAAAAGCCAACGATTATGTCGGTAAAAAGGGAGAGGTCGTCGAAGCGGGAACGGAATTTCGTAATGATCATGTCCACCGCATCCATTTTATGCAGGCGGTTCATTTTTTGGAGTACACTGTGAGAGGCAGACTGGATAGGGAGATGAAGGAGTTTGAAGATTTTATCCGAATCGAAAGCGTCTACAAGGTCATCGAGAATTGGTAGAACCGAGAAGGGGTTCATCATTCCGACCCGGACCTTAAAGTCGCCTGGAATTTCCGAGATCTTACGAAGGAGTTCGGGGAGTTTGAAGCCTGTATCCATTCCATACTGGCTGTCGTCCTGGGAAGTGAGCCAGATCTCCCTGCAGCCGTCCGCAACTGCAGAACGGATATCTTCAACGATTTCATCCGGTGGGAAAGAGCAGAGTTTGCCTCTTGCATGCTTTACAATGCAGTAGGAGCAAGCGAAGTTGCAGCCCTGAGAAATCTGGCAGATATGAATATTAGAATTGGAGCGCTCACGTGGAACGTTCAGGAAACCGAGAGGTTCAACTGTATGGATTTCGAGACGCTCTCCTCCTGAAAGACCCTGAGTTTTCTTCTGCTCGATTGAGGAAAGAATGTCGCCAAGGCGCAAAACCGCGTTTACGCCCAGGATATGGGCTTCGGGATTCGCATAAAGGATATCTTCAAGCTGGACCTCGGGCATGCAGCCGGAGACTATCACTTCCATACTTTTCTCGCCCATGCTGCGGATCTTGTGGAGAATCTTCTGCTCTGTCGTATATTTAACCGTGCAGGAATTGCAGATGTAGACTTCTGCCTGATCGGCAGTATGGGGGTCAAGCAGTTCGTGCCCGAGCTTCTTTATAACTGCTCTCATGACTTCGGCTGATGCCTGGCTTGCAGAACAACCAAAACTTTCAAGGTAGACCTTCATACTTTGACTCTAGCTTTAATTTGCTTAATTAAGCAGCTTGTTTTATTTCAGCAGCTTGTTTTTCAGAAAAGAGTGAAAGTAAGATAAAAAAGGATTTACAAGTAGAGAGGAGTTTCATGTTTATCCTTTATATAGATGCTGTCTGTGAACCTGACAGCCCCGGATGCGCCCATTGAAACGGTGTGTACCCTGGCATCCCCGCCGCCGAAAAGATTGACTTCGCGCAGGAAATATCCAGAAGTCACGGCTGTAGCCGAGAAGATTACGTCATTGCCTGGAACAAGTTTATCGGTATCAAGAACATCGTTAAGTTTCTCAATAGTAATTCCCATCTTCTCGAGCCTGGGCATCTTTTCCTCAATTTCATTATCTATCTCATTCCTGGTTTTTCCGTTTGCAACTGTCGGCAGGACGAGCCTTGCGAGTATTTTTCCGCCCAGAATCTTAATTGCAGCAGCTGTCAGGACAGCTTCGCCCGAGCCTCCGGCACCAATAACCACATGAATGCCTGACCCGCGGACTGCAGTTGCAACGCCTGGCATAAGATCTCCATCGGTAATCAGCCGTACTCGGGCTCCGGCTTCCCGAATCTCGGTTATTTTCTGAGCATGCCTGGGCCGGTCAAGAATTACGACCACAAGCTCTTCAATGTTCCTGCCGAGGGCTTTTGCAACAATCTCAAGGTTATGCTTGACAGGCGCGTCCAGGTCAATCTTTTCATCCGGGTGCTCCAGCTCGTAATTTACCACATCGGGCCCGACGACGATCTTATCCATATAGATATCGGGACCATGGAAAATTCCGCCTCTTTCGGCCATGGCCATAACCGCAACCGAACCCGGACAGCCGTCGGCACAAAGGTTTGTCCCCTCCAGGGGATCGACTGCGATATCAACTTCAATATCTCCTTCCCATGTTCCTACCTGCTCCCCTATGTAGAGCATGGGGGCTTCATCCCTTTCACCTTCCCCTATCTTGATTATGCCTTTCATATCAAGCTTGTTCAGCATCCTCCTCATGGCGGCTACTGCT
>JADGNM010000162.1 GCA_017883485.1 Methanosarcina sp. | reverse complement strand
GATAATTTAGGACGACAACTTATACGAGGCATGAGTATATTTATACTGCTACTAATATATTTAATTATGGATATATTTCCGAATCGATGCACTAGTCTTTCCTGGCAGAGCCAGATGAGCCTTTAATAAAGGATAATTCGAAGTGAATCACTCATTTATCAACAATGAATTTTCTACCAGTAACAAGGTAATTATTAAGTGCTTCGGTGAATAGCTCATCGAGATAACGATAATTTAGTAATCTGTTACACGGCACCTGGATGTGAAACTCAGGATTATCATTAAAATAAATTTCTGGTTTTGTACTTGTTGTCGAAAGAGAAACGCTGCCATTATTATAAAATCCCACACCAAAAAAACCGCGATTGGAATTCCTTGCCTTTTGCATGATTTTTTCGCGATTCTTTGCGTACATTTCTCTAGCTGTTTTCTCCATTATCATAATATCAAAGGTATAAAAAAGGTTATATATATACTTGTTTGAGCTTCGGATCTGCCATCCTGGCACATCTTGATATTATAAACTGCTTTTTAGAATCATACCTGCAAAAAGAAGCGCGAGTAAAACATCAATATTAGACTATCAACTCTTTAAATCCTTGAAACATAATCTCTACTACAAAAATTTTATTTAGTATTTTTTGACTGGCAGCGTCTGCCCTCCGTGAGGCATAAGGTGAATCTTTGCATCAGGCTTTTCCGAAAGGACTGCAGAAAGGGCTTCCTTCAAGCCTGGCATCGGAATAAAGAATGCAGACTTAGTTTGTTCCTCCGGAAGCTTTGATACGAGGTAAAGCTTGAATTTTTTTGCAATTTTTGCAACGATTGCACTTTTATGTCCTCCGAACTCAAAACACTGCTTGAAACGCTCGATTGCATCATCAGGGCTCCGACATTCCCGATTCCAGCACTCATAAACCTGGTTTCCTATTCCTTCTGCGCATTCGGCCACAAGGATAATGAAACCACTTTCTTTTACTGCCTGGGTCGCGTTGTCAAGGGCCTTATTTGCCTGGAAAAGGTTGACGTCCTTCGGAAAGCCGTCGCAGGAAACTATAACTGCGTCAGCAGGCTCAACAGGTATCTTGTACATTGAATCAACAACTTCGGTTCCTTTCCTGTGAGCCTCAATAAAGTCTCCGGCAACGGCAGAAACTATCTCTTTTTTGCTATCAAGCACCACATTCAGGATAAAGTCAAGGCCAAATATTTTTGCGGCTTCTTCCATATCCTGCCTGACATCTCCGTCAACCCTTCCGGAAACAGCATTCTCGTCAATCATCATTTTGTGATTTGTGATTACGGTCTCTCTCGAACTTATGCCCGGAAGTACTGACTTTGCCCCTCCGCTGTATCCTGCGTAATAATGGAATTCGACGCTTCCGGTGCCTATGACTATATTTGCATCCATGACATCTTCAAGGATTTCAATAGGGGTTCCGCGGGAAGTCATACCGATACGTTTGCACCTGCTGGTGTCATGCTGGATGCAGCGGATCCTTTTGTATATATTCTCCCCGACCAGTCTTTTCGATTCCTCTTCGGTCTGCTGGCGGTGGAGCCCGAGCGCAAAGACAATGAATATATTTTCATTCTTTGCCCCTCCCAGATAAAGCTCTTCAAGCAGAGGCGGCAGTATCTTTGCAGTAGGTGTCGGCCTTGTGACATCGCTTACTATGATTGCAATCCTGGAATCCGGGTTCACAATCTCTGAAAGCCGCTTGCTTTTTATAGGATCTTCAAGAGCTTTTTTGACAAGAAAAGCTGCTTCTTCTTTTATCTCAGGCTCGGAAGGCAGGATTACGCTGGAGATGTTCCTCTCAGGGACTTCCAGTTCAAGCGCTGCGCTTCCAAAACCGAGCGATATCTTTCTTATTTTTTCAGTCATGTTCGTGCCAATGTTTTCCGTTTTGATACTGAAATTATAGAAGCAATAAATTGTAAAATATACTATAGTTCTCCTTTTATCTCTTTACAGGCAGGGTCCATCCTCCGTCAGGCATAATATGAAATTTAGCCTCCGGGTTTTCGGAAAGGACCACTTCAAGTGCTTTTTCAATACTTTTTACAGGTGTGAAGAAGGCTTTTCTGCTTTCTGAATCTGGAAGTTTTGAGACAAGATAAAGTTTGAACTCTTTTGCAGTCCTTCCGACAATAGCAGCTTTATGCCCACCGAACTCAAAACATCCCCTGAATTTCTCTATTGCTTCATCAGGAGTTTTGCATTCCCTGCTCCAGCGCTCATAGACATGATCTCCGATTCCTTCACTACATTCGGCTACAAGAACTATCGAACCTCCTTTTTTGACGGCAGGGATTGCATTCTCGAGGGACTTTGTAGCCTGGAAAAGATTGATATCCTTCGGGAAGCCGCTGCAGGAAACTATTACTGCATCAGCAGGCTCTACAGGTATCTTGTACATGGAATCTACAATCTCGACTCCTTTCCTGTGGGCCTCGATAAAATCCCCGGCAACAGCAGCAACTATTTGTTTTTTACTGTTGATTACGACATTGAGAATAAAATTAAGGCATGAAATCTTTGCAGCTTCCTCAATATTTTGTCTTGCCGGACTGTCGATTCTACCTGAAAGAGGGGGACCTTCAAAGAGCTTGCTATAAAGGCTATGATATGAAAGTATGGTTCTTTCCGAACTGACTCCTGGAAGTATAGACTTTCCTCCCCCTGCATACCCCGCATAATAATGAAATTCCAGTGTTCCTGTACTTATGATCAGGTCGGAGTCAAGTACTTCTTCAAATACTTCAACCGGCGTTCCGAAACTCGTCTCCCCGAGAGACCTGCATCTTTTTCTATCATGCTGAACGCATCTTATGCTTTCGAAGATATCTTTTCCTACAAGCAGTCGGCACTCTTCCTTAGTCTGCAGGCGGTGAAGTCCCAGGGCAAACACAATGGTAATATTCTCATTCTTTGCCCCTCCCAGATGAAGCTCTTCAAGCAAAGGAGGAAGGATTTTTGCAGTCGGAGTCGGCCTGGTGACGTCGCTTACTATGATTGCAATCCTTGAATCGGGTTTTACGATTTCCGAAAGCCTCTTGCTTTTTATGGGGCTTTCGAGCGCTTTTTTAATCAGAAAGTCCGCTTCTTCTTTTATTTCAGGTTCCGAAGGCAGAATAACGCTGGAGAGATTCCTCTCAGGGATTTCCAGTTCAAGTGCCATGTTTCCGAAAGCTAATGGAATCTTTTTCATATTTGTAGTCACATTCGTGCTAGGATTTTATATTATTACTATTAATTGTTAAGTTAACATAGAGTTTCAAAAATTTAAACTTGCGCTTTCTGCACATTGAATATACACTTCAGACCTCGATTGAATCTCCCGGCTTCATAATAAAAACCTTCGCTCCAGTTTTTGCTTCAACTACCTGTTTGAAAGCAACTGGATCTTGCCTGATTACATCAAAGGTATTATAGTGCATTGGCACAACGATTTTGGGTCGGATAAGTTCTACGGCTTTTAAGGCTTCATTTATTCCCATGGTAAACCTATCCCCTATGGGCAGAAGAGCTATTTCTGGTTTATACATTTCACCAATAAGCTGCATATCCCCAAAAACAGCCGTATCCCCTGCATGATAAATGGAACGGCCTCCAATGCCTATTACAAAACCTGCCGGGCAGCCTCCATCGAAACTGAAACCTGAGGCATCAATCGATGACGAATGGAGTGCATCAGTCATGGTTAAGGTTGTGCCTTCCACGTTTACTGTACCTCCCTTATTCATACCCTCTGCAAAGACGCCTTTTGACTTGATATAGTTTGCAACTTCATGAATGGAAAATATCCGGGAGCCAGTTCTGGCTCCTATTTCTATGGTGTCTCCCAGGTGGTCTCCGTGCCCATGAGTTACGGCGATGATGTCAGGATTCAGTTCTTCAGGGCCGCATGGAGCCACTGGATTTCCGGAAATAAAAGGGTCTATCAGTACTTTCTTTTCAGCTTCGAGCAGGAAAGCAGCATGCCCAAGCCAGGTAATCTTTACGTTAGCCATCTCTTTGCCTCGCTATAATACGATTTTTGTCAAGAGGTATTTATATCTAATTTAATTTTCTGCAGGTGACCGGCTAATTAATTTTTAATGTCTGCTTCAGCGTCAATTGGAAATCATATTAGGGAATAATATGAAGAGAGAATCAATCATAAAAGATTCACATTAATATATTTATTCCTTTTTAAAATGTTGAATATGAAAATTGGTCTGGTAATCCACGGACCCGAAGTGATAGATTCGGGAGAGGCAAAAAGAATCCTTGAGAAGCTTTCCTGCACGGGCAAAGTAGAGGCAAAGCTCGGAGGGGCCATGGGAAAGGCAGCTGTTCTTGATTCAGGACTTGAAGACGTTATAGACATAAATCAGCACCTGAAACCCAGCGCCTGTATTGAATACCTTTTTGAGGCCTCAGATCTTGTATGCCTCCTGAACAGGGGGAAAACAGTTGAGACTGGAAAAATATTCGGCAAAATGGTTGCTGCTCGTATCAGAGAGCCGGAGACGAAACCTCTTATCCATATAGAAAGTCCTGAGTCTGCCGATGGAAAATTACTACCTCTAAATAAAAAAGCCGGAGAGTCCCTTGAAAAGATCTCTGAGGTTTTAGGACTTTCTGCCGAAATCCCTCTGCCCCTTCAAAACTCAATTTGTATGAAAAAGTATCCGGAAACCGGTAAAACCCGAATTGTCCGTAAGCTTGCGGGAGTCTTTCCGGGAGAAAAAATCCTGGTAAATGGAATTGTAATTGGAAAAGCCCTATCTTCCGAGATAAGCGTAGTTTCCGAAAACGGCTTCATTGTCGCAATCAAAGGGGGAGAGATTAAAGAACACGGACTTGAAAAACTTCATAATTACGAAAAAAGAGCTCCAATTGATCTCGCAAAAGCCTGGGTAAAGAGCGGAAACCTGAGAAGGAGTAACTTCTTTGCTCTTCAAGCCCAAAAACAAAGTATAAGCTCTCGGAATTCGACTTCATGTTCCATGCCTGGGACAGGAAAAGTAGTGCTCATAGACCATGCTGCAGAATTTGTCTTTGAACTGGCTATGGGCGCCGAACTTGCAGTTACGGTGGGAGACGATACTACAGCCATAGCAGGCGATATACTCCTTAGGCTTGGGATTCCTATTCTCGGAATTACAGACGGGGATTGCGATAACCTCACATGCCATACCGAAATCTTTCCGGGTTCTATCGTGCTCAGGCTGGCAGCAGGAAAAGATGACATCGTGGGGAAAAAATTAAAGGATGAACTCTTCAGGGGAGAAACCGCAGTTGTTTTAAAGGATATACATTCTTTCAAAAAAGACGTTTTGAGACTTGCAGAACCTGCGATCGAAGCCATTATTGAATATTAGTTTATCGATTCCAAAATAGGCACGTAATTTTGAGATTAATTACAGTTAAGAATTCAAATACAGTGGATCAAAAATACTTTTTTGTCAAAATACTCCTCAAAACCTTCATTTACAATCAGAAAAACATTTAAGGGCAAGGAAAAATTCAATCGAGTCTTAGCACCCGCGGAAAACGCAGAAAGACGCGGAAAGAACTACGCCAATAAATTAGTCTTCTTGAGCGCAGCGAAAAGGACCTCGTGCTCCCGAAGCGAAACTCGGGGGGAAAAACCGTTACAACTAAAAGGAATTGCACAGAATTTTGAATAATTAAATTTTATAATTTTAATGGATAGTTCACATTTTCAATACATAGAAAAAGTTTATTACATTTGAAGTTTAATTCGGAAGTTAGTCCGGATACGGGGGTTTGATTCTGAGCATAATGTCAAAACTTCAGAATACTTTTATCAGCCTTAAGCAGGGCCATTTTACTGAGCAGAATAAAGATGAAGAAATTTGTTCATACAGAGTAAAACAAACGAAAAACCGAAAAACCATTCTCATTGACTGCAGGGATTGTAATTTGGGATCTTCGCTCAATGATACACACTGCAGAAAAAATATCTTATGTATCCTGCAAAAGGAGGTTCATGCCGACTGCCTTGTGCTCTCAAGGCTGTATGAGCGAGACTACGAAGGAGAAGCTCTGATTTTACTCTATGTTCTTGCAGGTTTCGATGGAACTATGACAGCGTACAGGAGCACGCAAAGAGTTCCGGAAGCTTGCAACCTGCCAGAGAAGAAAGAGTGTGACCTTGAGAGAGAAGAGTTAATTACTTTTTTTGTATCCTCTTAAAATTCGATGGTAAAAGCAAATTTCTAAAATCTTTCTCAAAAATCATAGATAGAATCACAGATAAAATATAATATTAGCCCCAT
>JADGNM010000161.1 GCA_017883485.1 Methanosarcina sp. | reverse complement strand
AAACTATTAATAACTTTGCCGAACCAATAACAAAAGAGAGGTTGACGGCTGTATCCCCCCTTTGAAAAGAGGGGAATTAGCCTTAGGCGAACTTAAAAAGGTGAATTAATTTTTCGAACAGGGCCTCGATAAGGCTTTTTAAGCTAAACTGAACTTCATTGCTCAAAAATAAGACCTGTCCACCCTCGCTGCACTTTTCTTACAACAAGCTAATCAACTATATTATTTCTGAAAGGATATAAGTTTTAGCTTCAAACCGATCGTTTTATATAAGATTAAAAGGCAAAAGGATGCCATCGGCGGAAATGTTATAAAAAGATAGCTGAGACAGGTGAAAAAATAAATCGATATTAGACGAAGAATATCATTTATATATAAAGATCGGACGAAGAGCGCCATTTCTTAATGTTAAATTTGATGATAATCAGATTAAAGCGTTAATTGAACAATATTATATTAAACAGTAATTATATATAAATATTTGTTGAATTGGCCATATATATATAAGTGAAATAGATCTAAGACTGGTCTTTACGAAAACGGTCCCGAGCGAAATATATAAATACGATTATCGCTTTAGGAATGTTCGCGACAGGGTGGAAAAAGAAGGTGCACCCGATGACAGAGCCGCTTTAACTCAGTTGGTAGAGTGTCTGGCTGTTAACCAGAATGTCGTAGGTTCGAGCCCTGCAAGCGGCGTAAGGTATTTTAATTTCTTATAACGTTATTTTTAGGAAACGGAAACACATTCAAAAAGTTTATTATTAAAGCCTTCCTAACTACTGCTAAAGCGTTAAACTACAGTAGGGCCTGTAGCTCAGTCAGGTTAGAGCGCTCGGCTCATAACCGAGCGGTCACCGGTTCAAATCCGGTCAGGCCCATAAACTTTAATTATTCCATCAGAAAGCCGCTTTAACTCAGTTGGTAGAGTGTCTGGCTGTTAACCAGAATGTCGTAGGTTCGAGCCCTGCAAGCGGCGTAAATTTCTTTTAGTTTTTGCTTCAACTGGTTTTTGAATATATCGTAGTTTTTGTCTATTTCATCACTTTAAAACAGAATTTTTCAGTTTCTGCTCTTCACAATTAACTTTGTTTATTGATCATGGTTTTAAATTTCAGAAATGCTTAATAATTCCTAATCAAATAGTCTTCTAAATGCAGGATCACTTCATATTATATATGAGATCTTAGATTTCAGTAGGTATATAGCAGATGACTTCCTAAAATGACCTATCATATCCCCCGACTGCAAAAATAAATAAATAAATATAGTTACTGCATTAATATATGAAATCAATTATTGGATACAGTTTCACAGTACATTTGTATCCAGCTAAAGCCACTTAACCAGACTGAGGTTTATACACATGGTTTCAATTAACAAAGAGGACGTAATAGTACCTTTAGATGTCCCGAAAGCGATGCGCGAAACATACGTTAAAAATTACCTGGAGATTACAAAAGAAAGCGGCCGACTCATGCTGTTTGCAGGAGACCAAAGAATAGAACATTTAAATGATGACTTCTATGGAGAAGGAGTGCCTGAAGACGATGCTGATCCAGAGCACCTTTTTAAAATAGCAGCCCAGACAAAAATAGGAGTTTTTGCAGCCCAGCTCGGACTGATAGCGCGTTATGGCATGGATTACAAAGATGTGCCCTATCTCGTGAAAGTAAATTCAAAGACAAATCTTGTAGAAACTTCCCAGGCTGAACCTTTTAGCAATCTCTGGTACGACATAGATCAGGTAGTCCAATTTAAGGAAAACAGCGAGCTTAATATTCTTGGCGTAGGCTATACCATTTACCTTGGAAGTGAGTTTGAAGCCGAGATGCTCGTGCAGGCCGCCCAGGTAGTTTACGACGCCCACCAGCATGGGATGGTTTCAGTACTCTGGATCTATCCGCGCGGTGCTGCTGTAAAGGATGAGAAAGACCCGCATCTTATTGCAGGTGCAACGGGAGTAGGCGCCTGCCTCGGTACTGATTTTGTAAAGGTCAATTACCCTAAAAAAGAAGGAGCAAAATCTGCTGAAGTTTTCAGGGAAGCCATTAAAGCAGCTGGACGTACAAAAGTCGTTTGCGCAGGCGGCACAAGTGACGAATGTGAGGCCTTCTTGAGAAAACTATATGACCAGATCCATATCTCTGGAGCTATGGGTAACGCAACTGGAAGAAATATTCACCAGAGACCTCTTGACGAAGCTATTCGCATGTGTAACGCTGTCTATGCAATAACCGTTGAGGACGCAAGCGTTGAAGAGGCTCTGAAGATTTATAAAGGTAAATGAAAGAACTGCAGGTTTATAGGAAAACTGCATAAATCGGATTATGGCAGACTGCATAAACCGAAGTGAAATTTGCTAACTAGAACGGAGCATGCTGCCAAAGCCCTTGAAAATAAGAAACAACGTATCGAAATTCCAAAACGGCATTGATTTCCAAAACGGCGTTGATTATAAGTTGAACATTAGAGGCCGTGTAACTATGCAAATCCCGGACCATAAGACAAAGATCGTCTGCACAATAGGCCCCGCTTCTTCTTCTGAGGAAGTCATTAGGGAACTTGTGCTTACAGGCATGAATGTGGCAAGGATCAACTTTTCCCATGGGGACTTTGAAAGCCATGGAGAAATAATCCGAAGAGTCCGCAAGGTTGCAGAAGAGCTTGACAGAACAGTTGCAATTCTTGCTGATCTGCCCGGCCCGAAGATCCGGCTAGGCAAGCTGGAAAAAGAGCCGATTATGCTTCATAAAGGGAATCGTGTGACCCTTACGGTTGATGAATCTTCCGGAAATTCGGAGCGCATCCCTGTAAGCTATAAGCAGCTCCCGGAAAGCGTAGTTCCCGGAAGCCTTATTTACTTAAGTGACGGGTTTATCCAGCTCCGCTGCCTGGAAATCTCGGGAAATGACGTACTTTGTGAGGTTATAATTGGAGGAGAGCTTTTTTCCCATAAAGGGCTGAACCTTCCGGGAGCAAAGATTTTCCTTGACCCTGTAACGGAAAAGGATTTAAAGATCGTTGAGTTCGCCCTGAATGAAGATATTGACACTTTCAGTATCTCTTTCATTGAAAATGCCGATGACATTCGGAAAGTCCGAGATTTTGCTGCAGCCAGAGGAAAGTCCGTAAATATAGTTGCTAAAATCGAGAGAAGACAGGCTGTAGAGAATATTGGGGAAATTCTTGCGCAAACAGACGCTCTTATGGTTGCCAGGGGAGATCTCGGGGTAGAAATTCCTATTCAGGAAGTCCCATCCGTCCAGAAAGAACTTATCCAGGGTGCACAACTTCTTGGAATCCCGGTAATTACGGCTACCCAGATGCTGGCTTCTATGACTGATAATATCAGACCTACCCGTGCAGAGGCGACAGATGTTGCTAATGCGATTCTCGATGGGACGGATGCTGTCATGCTTTCGGAAGAAACAGCTGTTGGCAATTATCCTGTGGAAGCCGTTGAAATGATGGCAAAGATTGCAAAAGCTACCGAAAACTGGCGCTCTAAGACGAAGTGGGGACTTGATACAATAATCAAGGGTATTATGATAAGGGAAATGTCAGTGGATGAGGTAATAACCCTCCAGGTGCACGAAGCCCTGCATAAACTGCCTGTTGCAGCCATACTGACACCCACAAGAAGCGGGGCAACTCCTCGCAGGATATCACGTTTCAAACCAGACTCCTGGATCCTCGCTTTCAGTCGCTTCCCAAGAACCTGCGCCTTTCTTTCCTTATCTTATGGCGTTTATCCGGTCTTTGTGAAAGAAGTAATTGAAAACTGGGAAGTAGAAGCTACGAAAAGAGCTAAAGAACTTGGATTTGCAAATAGTAAAGACATTGTAATTTTTACTCAGGGTCCTTCTTCAGGAAAACCCGGAGGCACAAATATGCTTAAAATTCTTACCCTTGACTGAGCTCGCAGACAGCCTCAGCAACAAATAAGGGTCTCCAGTTTAAACAAAAACTCCAGTTTTAAATAACATTTAGATATTAAATACTGTTCTCTACTGTCAGAAAAATCCATTTTATCTTATGAGGTTTCATTGATGAAACAAAAGGCAAAAGCAACAAAAAACCAGAAATATATAGCTATTCTTTTGGCTGCAATAATGTTTTTCTCAGTCTTCTTATATCTCGTTACGGGCGGCGGCGGCCCAAAGGATAACAGTAATAATGAAAATGAAGCTTCTACTCCCTCCGCTGAAAACAATATTTCTACAATCTCTTTTTTGCAAATCCCAGGCAAACAGGTACGTCACCAATTCAATTCTATTGCCGATGGATTGAACATGTCTCCTGCTGGGGTAATGGGTGCGGAGTATGTAGACCTGAAGAAAACAACAGGAACACCATTGGAGCTATCATTTGGAAACACAACTACATTGAAACCGCTCTACGGTGCCGATGTTACGAAACGCTACGTCGCATATTACCCTGACGGAAATATATTTGAACTGCATGCGATCCCAGAACAAAAGATTCTTACCGCCTTTACTCCAGTTCCATATCACGGCTACGAACTTCTTGCAAGGGGAAACGGCACCAATGATTTCTGGAATGTAGTCGGAAGCCCTGTAATTCTCGGCTCTCGCCAGAGTGTTAAAAATGTAATCGATGTACTGGAGAAAAATGCGACATCCACCACTGAATTCAACCAGATCCTGAGCCAGGCGAACCCCGAGGATGTGATCCTTCAGGAAGTCGCAATAAAAACTAACATTACAACTGATGCTGTCGCCGATCAGTATTATACGGATCTCCGAAAGCTAGATGACGGCAGTTACGCCCAGACATCCATTTTCATGAATGTGAAACCCGATATGGCCAAAAACATCACAGCCCTCCAGGCAAATTCGAGTGAACGCGGAGTGACATACAACGTAACAACTTCAGGAAACATCACCAAATTGGTAATAAGCTCCGATTTTAATAGTTTATTAAATGAAACAAGATTGCTTAGGTAAGCAAGAAGATATTAATTTTTTAAACATTTTAAATTTTTAATTTATAACAGGCATAATTAGCTATTTCTATATACCAGACCAATCTCTAAAAGGGTGTGATGCTTTTGAGTTTCCTGGACAAGCTATTCAAGAAAAAAATTGAGGGAAAAACCGTCGAGGAATGGTATGGACTTGCAGTACGCGAAACTGATCCTGAAAAGAAGATTGAGTATTTCGATAAAGTCCTTGCGTTAAAACCTGACTTTCCAGGAGCCTGGAACCTGAGGGGACTTGAATTTGTGATTCTGAAAAGATATGAGGATGCGATTGCCTCATTTGATAAAGCCCTTGAGATCAGGCCCAGTTACCTGGAAGCAAAATACAATAAAGAGGACGCTGAAACGGAACTAAGGAGGATGAGGGCAGCCGAAGGAAAATATGAGGAAGAAATAAAAAAGGCAGATGTGGAAAAAGATCAGGAAAAAGCAAATGCATAAACTTGAAGTAATTATTTCTTTCTCAGGCTCATTGCCTGCAGTCCTATTTTCACATGTCCTGGAAGTTTTCCGCACTGCATGACCTTCATCTGCTCCGGGGAAATAAACTTGAAAGCCGCATTCATGAGGGTGTCGGACCTCATGATCCCGTCCATAAGCTGTCTTGCCTGTACCGAAGTCTCAATTGCGTTTCCGATCTGAGCCCTCCAGAGCCGATCGTATTCTTCAAGTCGGCATCTGCCTGCAATAAATTTGGCTGTAGTTTCTCCAGCCACTTTTCCGGCAATTATTGCAGGAGGGATTCCGCCTCCGTTTGTTGCAATGATCTGGCCGGCTGCATCCCCGACAACCAGCGAATCTTCGGTTGCGGTTCTTTCGGGAGCTCCATTGACCGGAAGGATGCCTGCAATAACGTTCATAACGATTCCGTTTTTGAGCTTCTGGCTGGCGAGAGGATGATCCCGCATGAAGCGATTAAGGTACTCTTTTGCAGAAACCCCTTTTTCGGTCATTCCTCGTCGGATCCCTACGCCTACATTGGCCCGATCCTCGCCTTCGGTACCGAGGAGCAGCAGCGCCGCTACCTGCCGCTCTTCTGCGACCCGGACGAGGTGCACCTGGGCGCGCTCTGCCTGACCGAGCCGCAGGCAGGCTCCGATATCTCGGCGATCACCACGACCGCGCGCCGTGACGGCGCCGACTGGGTGCTCGACGGTCGCAAGCAGTTCATCACCAACGGCGGCATCGCCGATCTCCACATCGTCTTAGCGCGCGTGGAGGGAGAGCGGGGCATGGGGGCGTTTATCGTAGAGGGAGGCGCGCCGGGGCTTTCCATGGGGCGCAAGGAGCGCAAGCTGGGAGTGCGCGCTT
>JADGNM010000160.1 GCA_017883485.1 Methanosarcina sp. | reverse complement strand
TAGCTAACAATTATAAAAAATTAGCTCACTGAAATTTCCCCATTGAATCTTGATAAAGATGCCTATTGATATTGTTTTACCCAGGCTGAATAGTTACAACTTTTCATTATTCAGAGAAAGTTTACAGTAAAAGTAGTATTGCCTTCTATCTATTAATTAGAATTTATATTATTTTTCAGTTAGTTCTGTAATATTGAAATTCTTGAACATATCCAACAAACATAGAATGCAGGTCATATGGCTTGTGAGTCTTTATCTCCATAGCCATTTTGACTATGGGAACGCAACCAACATCCTCTCTACCATAAATAAGAACCAGACCGTCTCAAGGCTGCAGGCTTCTACCTCCTCTGTAGCCGAAATCTACTTTTCGATGTCTTTGCGAAGAATACAATGCTTAAGAGCCTGTTTAAAATTAAATTTGAACATAAAAATAAGAAAGGAGATACAAGAGATGTGATCTGTTCACTTTAAAGCAGATCTTTTAGATTATCCCGTACTTCTCTAAAAATCCTTCAAGAGGCACGGAATGGGTCTGGAAACCGCACACTTTATAGGGGTCAGCGCCCATGGAAAGGGCTACAAACTGGGCAACGTTCATGTGCACAGTATCGTACTTTACCCCAAATTCTCTTTCTATTACCGGCTGGTAACGGTCATACTGAATATGGCAGTTCGGGCACATATGAATCATAAGCTCCACACCAGCTTTTTGAAGGCTGTCGAGTTTTTTCTTTGTGACCTGAAGAGAAGTCTTTTTATTGAGATGGAGCTGAGCAAAGCCCATCCCACAGGTAAGAGTGCGGTCTTCGTACCAGCTGACCATATCGGCTCCGCACTCTACGGCTATGGTATCTATAAGCTGGGGATTTTCAGGATTTCCTAAAACGTCAAGGTACTTAACTTTATAGTAATGACAGGCATGGTGGGCTGCAGCTTTGACGCCTGAGAAGTCAAACTTTTTCTTTTCCTTAATCTGGTTGGCTTTACTCAAGAGAATCTCAACTGCATGGTAGAAGTTTCTCCTTGGGTCCATATCATTTTTTTCGTAAACAAGATCTGCAAGACCTCGCTCTATGAAAATGGAATTGACTTTTTCCCTAACCTCATTATCGGTATTAAGAACTTCACAGGCTTCTTTGTTTATGGCATAACAGGTTGAACAGAGGCAGGTTATATTGGGATACCCGCATCTTCTTGCAACGGCAAAATTGCGGGCTGCAATAGCTGTTGTTGTTAGCCCCTCAAAAATATCAGTATAATGCCCGATCCCCGTACAGCAGGACTGCTCATCATTCATAATAAAATCTATTCCAAGCCTGTCAAATACGTAACGAGTAGCAGTCTCGACTCCAGGGTATTCCTGCCCTACCATACAGCTTTTAAATAATAAGAGCTGCCTGTCCGGTATATCCTCTATCGCTTTCAAAGCCTAAATCTCCGCTCTCGTCTTCTTTTTTCACACATTGGTTTTTCAGGAGCTGGTGCAGACGGTTTTCCTGTATTTTTTCTTTGATCCATTTTTCCCTCTCAAAGTATCCTGTGCCCTCAAGAATAGCCTGAACTTCTCCATGTGTATTTCTTATATCCCTGGAACTGAGCCCGAGCTCTATACGAATTGATTCAAGGTTCTTTTTGAATTTAATCCATCGTTCTCCGAGATCCCTTTCCATATTTTTGACCCCAGTCCCAGGAACTTTGCTGGCCCCGTTTTCTGCAAGATATTCCCCTATCTCTACAAAATAGCCAAGCTTCTCAACTCCAATACCCTCATTGATAGCCATCTGCCGGAGTACCTGCACTATTGTCGCAGGGCTGTTATTCCTGGGGCAGCGCAGGTTGCAGGAATAGCAGTAGAAACATGACCAGATCATTTCGGACTCAAGTATACTGCGATCGTTTTCAAGTACTTTTTTCACAATTTGGCGCGGGTTGTAATCTGTAAATCGGGCTGCCGGACAGGAAGCCGTGCAGGCTCCGCACTGAATGCAGCGGTCAAGCCCTAAAGTGGCAGGCGTACGGATGCTTTTCTTTGCAGTCTCTGCAAGGGTTCTGCATTCCGGAGTATCATATTCGTTTACATATTCTATCATCCGATCATCTCTCCTTCCTGGGCAAGACTGGTAAAAGTTCCTGCAAGCCCTCTGGTATTAGGAACATAAGCTTTCTTGAAATAGAGCCGGTCTCCTAAATCTCCAAGTTCTGCTTTTAATTTCTCAAAATGACTGACAGTTAAGGGATACATCAATTCAGCTTTCGGGCTGTCAGGAGGGTCTTCTATGAAGAGAATAGAAGATGCCCCATGTTTGAAGGCATGAAGCAGCAGTTCTTTGTCCAGTACCAGGCTTGTAGGTACTTTAATTAACTTGACATTAGATGGATAGGTAAGCAGACTGTTGCCTATGTTATCGCAGGTCAGATATGCAACTCCGCTGTTTACAAAGCCCAGGAGGTCTCCCTCTTTAAGTACCCCTTCAATTTCAGCTTTTAGCTGAGTTTTTGTAAAGCCTGCAATCTGGATAGCCCCATTTTGACAGAGCTCGGTACAGTATCCACAGCCCGAACATATGATTGGGTCTACGACAATTCTTCCGCTCTCATTTAACGAAAGTGCCTCGAAGGGACATTTAAGGCACTCCTCGCATTTAGTGCAGAGCAATTGATTGACAGATGGAATTTCATTTGTCAGTGCCTTAGGACTGTCTGTGATAAAGGCTCTTGCCCTTACGGCTGCAAGCCCTGCCTGGGCAATGGTATCAGTAACATCTTTGGGGCTCTGAGCAGTGCCGCAGACAAAGATCCCATCAATTGAACTATCTACGGGTTTCAGTTTGGAGTGTCTCTCCTTAATAAAGCCGTTTTCATCATGGCTTATGTTCAATATACTGGCAATTTTTCTGGTCCCTTCGGAGGGTATCATAGCTGCGGAGAGTACAACGAGATCTGCAGGAAGTTCCTTTATCTGCTGGTTCAGAGTATCTTCAATTCTTATAATAAGGCTCTTATCTGGCTTTTCAATAATTTCGCCAGGTCTTCCCCTCACAAATCTGACTCCCAGGTCCTGCACCATCCTATAGTAATTTTCATAAAAGCCAAGAGCTCGGAGATCAACATAGCAAATCGTGATTTCTGCATCCGGATATTTTTTTATTATAAGGCTTGCGTGTTTTAGGGCTGCCATGCAGCAGTACCTGGAGCAATAGCGGTTTCCACCTTCTTTTTCATCCCTTGATCCCACGCACTGGACCATAACTATCTTTTTAGGTGTTCCGACGTCATTGGAATAATCAAAATCATTTTCCGGAGTGTTTCCACCTGAACAGGTACCTGCTGTAGATCTTAGGGTATCGAAAGCCGTACTGAAATCAGAAGGCCTGAGCAATGTCCCCTTAGTAGGGCCGTTGATTCCGAGCATTCTGGCAAGTTCCATCTGAGTCATCACATTTTCAAAAGTCCCATATCCGTACTGAGGCTTCTGGGACGGATTATACTCCTCAAAGCCGGTAGCAGCAATAACTGCACCGACATTCAATTCAATGATCTCTTCTTTCTGCGAAAAATTAATTGCCTCGGACTTACAGACTTCAACACATTTTCCGCAAGTCTCACCTTTAAACTGCAGACAATGATCAGGGTCTATGCAGTAAGTCTTGGGAACCGCTTGGGAAAAACGTAGAGAAATTGCCTTTTTGTCCACATATCCGCAGTTGAATTCATTTTCAATGAGAACAGGGCAGACACGGCTGCATCTACCACAGCCTGTACAGTTATCGTGTACATACCTCGGTTTTTTTCTGAGCCTGACTGTAAAGTTGCCAGCACTTCCGCTCAAGCGTTCCACTTCGGTCCAGGTCAAAAGGTTTATCCTGGGGTTAGCCGCTACCTCGTTCATCAGCGGGCTCAGTGAGCACATTGAACACTCTTCCGCAAGCTTATCAGGAGAAAAGACCTTGCCGATTTTCGCCATATTTCCACCTATACTGGAATCCTTCTCGACAAGGTAGGTAGAAATTCCGGTATCTGCAAGATTCACTGCAGCGGTTATTCCTGCAATTCCTCCACCGATAACAAGCACCTGCGGAGCGATATCTACTTTTATTTCTTCAAGAGGCTCGAGCTTTTCCAGGCGTCTGAGTTTTCCCCGGATAAGTGAGAGAGCTTTTTCCGTAGCTTCGGCTTTATCAGGGTGGACCCAGGAACAATGTTCCCTCAGGTTTGCAATCTCCAACATCTCCCTGTTCAGTCCTGCTTCCTGAATATACCTTTTAAAGAGAGCGCCGTGCTTGGAGGGAGTGCATGAACCTATAACTATCCGGTCCAGGTGCCCTTCGGAAATTTTATTTTTGATCAGGGCCTGTCCTTCGCTCGAACAGAGATACTCGTAATCGAAGACCGGGATCCCCTCTGCCTTGAGGGCCCTCTTTATGAAATTTATATCAATGTGCTCAGAAATATTCCCACTGCAATGGCAGATAAATACAGCGGCTTTGTCCAATACAGCATTCATTATATCAAATATTCCAAGGATTTACATATAAGACTTGCCAAAATGAGGGTAATAATTTCCTATATGGGACAGATACAAATAGTTAATTGTATAAAAAGGACATTTTTCTCGAGAAAAGTATAATTCAATTTTCCAGCCATTTTATTCTTATCCGATTATGTTTTCTTGGATTCCAGCATAATAAGTAAAAATGTTTTTATCCTATATATTTATTGTGAGGAACTTAGAAAAAAATTAGATAAACTTTATACATTATGATTTTTTTTATTCGCAGCTTCCAGATTATCCGACTTTGCAAAAAGATTTGGAAGTTAGAGTGTCATGAAGTTTTTATGGGCATATAATTATATATATGGAGAAAGTATTATTATTTAAATAAACTGAGGAATGCAGATTTTGTGAGACACTCCCGCAAATCCGAAACTCATATAAATAGAAATATATTAAATAAGATATGTATTAATTACTTAACTATGATCTGTTTGAAGTGATATGTTTCTATTGATCTGATAATACTTGATAAAAAAATGGTGTCAGAAGTGAACATAAGTTTCTCTTCAGATTAAAGGTAGATGATAGTTGTGGCGGATAATGGGTTTAAGTTCGAGGATAATGATTTTAGAATGGGAAATATTGAATACGAAATGGTGGAACTGCTGAGAAGGCTTAATATAAACAGGCCAGTTGCTTTCACCCTTGCGTGTCTCTCCAAAGGAGAGGAGATTTCTTCCCAGAGTATCGAGATGGTATCAGGACTAAGGCAACCGGAAGTCAGTATTGCAATGCGCTATCTTCGCGAAAATAATTGGATAGACATGAGGGAAGAAAAGAAGAACCAGGGCAAAGGCAGGCCGGTTAAACTATACAAACTAACGGTCCCAATGGAAATAATTATTGATACGATTGAAGAAAATGTAATGGCTGAGAGCAGGACTGTACTTCAGAATATAGAGCGTCTTAAGAATCTGTCTTAAGAAAAAATTTATAAATTGAGATATATAAACGTTCCTTAAATGTTTCTCATTCATCTCCTGAGAAATGCTCTATATCTTAGGATATGTTCAATATCTAAAAGTGTACACTATTGGCATTATAGAATCTTCTTCTACCCTGTAACCGCTTCTTTCTCTACCCAAATCTGAGTTTAAAGACGCTAAAAAAGAAGGATAGTTTCGGAATGCAAAGTCCCAGGAAAAAAAACTCTTTGGTGGAAATGAAAAGGTACTTCAACTGACATTCCAACTTCATTATCAAAATACATGCTAAGTGGATCGTATCAACTGCATTTACATCCCAAACGATCTTATAAACTGTTGCTGTGATACTATCACTAAGTAATCTTTTTTAGGGAGTCGTTTTATATGTAGTCTTCGATATACGCAACGTTTTTAAGCATCTTACATTATTATCATGCAGCTCATAATTATTTGTCTATAAAGCTCACCTGATCCAGCATTAGGGCTATTGGAAAGCAGCGACATCAAGTTATTTAAAAATTTTAATTTGAGGTTTATAAAAATGCAGTACCAGGCAACAGTTACAATTGAACAAAAAGCAGGCATACTTGACCCTGAAGGCACTACAGCTAAAAGGGCTCTCGGGCACCTTGGCTATGAGGTCTGCAGCGTAAAGACCGCAAAGCTGTATGAAATCGTTCTCGAAGCCGAATCTGCAGAGATTGCGGAGAAAAAGGTCGATGAGATGTGCCAGAAACTTATTGCAAACCCAATCATCCACAACTACACAATCGAGCTTAGGAATGGCAAATAAATAAATTCAAATATTATGGTGATTTACATATATATATTAGTAAAAATTTATTTTACAAATAATAAGGGAATTGAGTAGTTG
>JADGNM010000159.1 GCA_017883485.1 Methanosarcina sp. | reverse complement strand
GCAATATCAGTAAACTTTGATTTTGGTCCCCGTTTCCCCATGTACGAATATATATTAGACATATTATATAACATCAATCGAATACAAATTGACGACCATTATGCTTTGCTCTCAAAAATTAAATATTTTTCATAATCCACTTTTTGTCCATTTTTATACATCATTATTTATTTTATAGACTCAAACCGTGAGAATTAAATAGGATCAGTAATATTGTTGATTTATCAACCATTGATAATTCAATTATCTAATTTCTTATTGTTGAAAAATCAATATTATCTTCAGATTATTATGTTCCTCAGAAATTATAGCCTGGAAGTAGGCTTAAGTCCGAAAATCGATATGAGAAGGAGCTGCATAAAAAATGGATGAAGAGTTGGTGAAAAAGGCAATCCTCCTGATGATGGAATGGGATGCTCTTGACAATGTACTCTTTGAACAGGCTTTTCAGAAAAAAATTGCTGGCAAGTTCAATGAACTGAGCAAGAACCAGCCCATGGTAATCAAGATTATAGGCATGGAAGGTGAAATGATGCCTTCGACCATAGGAAAGTATACTGGCATGGAAAAAAGCAGTCTAACACGAATGGTTGATGACCTTGAGAAAAAAGGGATAGTTTCTCGGAATACCGATCCTGATGATAGAAGAAAAGTGCTTGTCTCGCTAACAGAAAAGGGGCTAGAATATTACAATTGTTTAAACAAGATCACAGCTGAAATGGCTGATGAGATCCTTAAGTTTGTAGATGAGAAGGATATCGAGGACTATGTTCAGAGCCTTGAGACAATGGTGAGGATTCTAAGAAAAATAGATGCCAGTAGAGCTGTCTGATTATGGGGACACTGATCAACGGTCAGATGGATTCAATTAGATGATGGAAGTGAAAGGAGGAAATTGAAATGCCTCTTAAGCTTATAGAAAACCTTCAGAAGCTGGGTTTTACAGGCAATGAAGCAAAGACATACTCAGCACTTGTCCTCCTAAAACAGGCACGGGCAAGTGAGATTGCTGAAAATGCCGGAGTCCCGAGGTCCAAAATTTACAGAACCCTCAGAGGGATGGAGAAAAAGGGGTATGTGCGAATAATTAAAGGTGAGCCGACTCTTTTTTGCTGCGTTCAGCCGGTAGAACTCATTTTCAGGATAAGGGCAGATTTTATGCTTTCTTTAAATGAGACTGTAATCGAACTCAATGCTTTGAGCCCGGCAAGTAATGGCTTTTCTCAAGGAAACCTCCAGAAAGTAAAGGCGAGGTTCTGAAAATGGAAAATTTGAAAAGATGGACTCAATTTCTAATTTTTAATTATCGGCACGTTTGTTAAACAAATCCATTTATTGTTTTTGTTAATCCGGTAGGAAAGAAGCATAACATTTTATTTTAGTTTTTAATGTTTTAATTTGGATTCTCTTAACGAACTACTTTATATATTTTTAGATAATACTCCTAACTAAATATATTGCATGAGTGGGAAAAAGGATGCTAATAGCATAAAGTAGACAACAATAAGATAAAAATCAAAAGAGGTTGTAAGTTTATTTGCCTGGAAAATACCGGCTTTACAGGAGCCTTAACATGATTGAGGTAAAAAATCTCTCTAAATTCTACGGAAGTACAAAGGCAGTAAATGATATTTCCCTGTCAATTGGGAAAGGCGAACTCTTCGGGCTTCTGGGTCCAAACGGCTCAGGAAAGACAACTATGATTAAGATGCTTACAGGGCAAATAAAGCCGACATCCGGTTCCCTAAGGGTGCATGGAGTAGACGTGCTCGAAAATCCCATTCGAGTCCGGGAACTCGTAGGTGTAATCCCGGAGCAGGAAACCCCACCAAGTTTTTTGACAACAGAAGAATACCTCTATTTCGTTGCAAAAATCAGGAAAATGGAACATTATGTGGAAGCCTGCGATAAATGGTTTGAATACTTCGATTTTATTGATCAGAAAAATTCGCTGTGTAAGGACCTCTCAAGAGGTACCAGGCAAAAATTGATGTTTGCGCAGGCTTTCCTGCATGAGCCGGAACTCGCTATTATCGATGAACCTCTCATCAACCTGGACCCCGTAATGCAGCGAAAAGTCAAGGATTTTCTAAAAGGCTATGTAAAGAACGGGGGAACGGTTTTCATTTCCACGCACATCCTGGAAATTGCAGAAGAGATCTGCACCAGCATCGGAATCATTTACAAAGGGAAACTGGTTTACACAGGCAGCCTGGACGACCCTGTGCTTCAGGGCAGAAACCTTGAAGAGTTCTTCCTTGAACTGGTGAGCAGGCCAGGCGACTACAGTGCTGGATTTAGCGCACCCGAACAGTCACATAGCACATCTGAGCAGTGCGCATAATATGATACTTAGTAGGAGCATTCAACAGCAGATTTAACAGTGGAAGAATGAGCATTTCGATTTATAGTGCGGCAGCTTTCAATGAAGGATGCAGCAAAATTCGATAAGGACGCACCACTCGATGTACATGGGTATGAGTAACAATACAGGGATACTATGTTTGACATATTCAAAAGTATGATCAAAGAAGAATGGCGAATGCATTCAACTATCTTCGGAAACAGCGGCTTCGCCCTCTTTCCTCTCTTTATCTTCCTATTTACTTTCTTTGTAAGTCTTGTTCTGCCGATTTTTAGAGAAATCTTTAGCTATGCCCAGATAGCTCTTGGAATGCATTACTTTTTTTTGCTTGTGGGATGTATGGTAGGAGCCTTCGGACTCATGGGCCGTGAATTTATGAATAGGCGCTTTGGGCAGGCAAGCCTGATAGCATACTCTTCGAGAACGCTCCCTGTTTCCCAGAGGGTAATTTTTGCAAATTTTCTTGTAAAAGATGTAGTATATTATTTTGTCCTATATGTTCTGCCTTTTATCGCAGGTTTTGCTCTTGCTGCAGAACTTGTCCCCTCAGGTAGTTTTCGCCTTCCTGGCACTCTGCTGTCACTCCTTCTAACCCTTTCACTTTCCTTCATGATCGGGCTGTCTCTGGTATTTTTCCTATCTACTGTTTATGCGCACTCCGGAAAGTTATTTATTTCAGGTTTATTGGCTGTAACCGTTTTCCTGCTATTTATTTCCGGAAATCTGGACTCCGAGTTACTTTACAGCCTGCCGAGCCTATCTATCTTCCTGGCTCCTTCTGAAAACCAGCTCATGCTTTCCCTTCTCCTTATAACAGTTCCCTCTGCTTTATCCCTCATTTTTTTGAAGGTAGACTTCCCCCAGGCCAAAAAAAGCTTTCCAAATTCATTTTCTAAAATATGCGGATATCTGGGTTCTTACAGGTATGCGGCTTTTATTGCAAAAGATTCCCTTGACCTGAAAAGGAGTGAAGGGGGATTCGGGAAAATAGTTTTCTCGTTTTTGCTCCCTATGGCTCTTATATGGCTGCTCCTGTCAGCCCTTGGGGAAATTATTCCAATTTTGAATACTCTTACCCTGTTTTCCCTAATACTTGGTGTACTTTCGTCCTCAATGTATAACTGGCTTACTGAATACGATATCTTTGCTTCATATGTCTTCTTCCCCCTGAAGGTTTCGGACATGATAAAGAGCAAATTGAATAGCTACTTTATCCTCAATCTGATTCCATTTGCACTTCTTACCTTGCTAGCTCTTAAAAAAGAACCTGCAGCCCTGCTCCCATCCCTGCTGCTCTATATCTCCATTTCGGTTTATATTGTTTCGATACTGGTTTACCTGACAGGGCTTTCCCCTTCCATAAACCTGTATAATGGAAAGACTTTTGCCATTTATGCACTCTCAATCATTCCAATCCTGCTGATCAGTATTATCCTGTCAATGTTTGGCCCGTATTACGTGCTTGTAGACCTCCTGCTCATTCCTCTTACTGTCTACTTTTTAGGGCAGAGTTATAGGAAATGGGATAGGATTGAAAACTCACTTTTTTAGACAGCAGAGTTGCGGCTCTGCACCCGAATTGCGCCTCGGGAGTACGCTGTCCTTTTCGCTGCGCTTCGCTCCGCTCAAGAGGACTAATTTATAGAGTTATGCTTTTTCCGAGTTTCGCTTCCCGAATTTCGCTTCGGGAGCACGAGGTCCGTTTTGCTCACCGAATTTCGCTTCGGGAGCACGAGGTCCGTTTTGCTCACCGAATTTCGCTTCGGGAGCACGAGGTCCGTTTCGCTCGCTTTGCTCGCTCAAGCGGACTAATTAACTGAACTAATTTACAGTGTCACTTTTTTCCGCGTTTTCTTGTTGAAAACTCGGGGAGGATTCTCTGTGCTGCCGACATTTTTTTAAAGTTGAGTTTCTTAGGTTAGTTAATTGTAAATATTTACATGCAAAGCTATAGTTTTATTATTGCATAGTTGGGATCTAGCGTTTATACCCAATTATTTTAGGTTGAAGGGTTGATGTGAGAATTATGAAGAGATTAAATTTTTTTGTAACTATTGTGCTCATTGCAGCAATGTTGTTTAATTCCGGCTGTTCTGAAAATGCACCTGCAAAAGATACAATGGAAAAAACAAAAGGCAATGTAACTGAAAACGTAACCGAAAGGGCAACTGAAGGGGCAACTGAAGGAGCAACTGAAGGAGCAACTGAAGGAGTAGTGGGAGCAGAAAGTAAAGATGGATATAATCCTGTCATAAACCCTGAAAACTATGTAAAAGTTATAGAAAACCCTTACTTTCCATTGACTCCTGGAAAAACTTTTGTCTATGAAGGCAAGTCTGAAGATGAAACGATAAGGGGCGAGACTTTTGTAACCAATGAGACAAGGATGGTAATGGGAGTAAATACTACTGTTGTCCGGGATCGGGTATTTGCAAACGGGAAGTTGAGCGAAGAAACTTTTGACTGGTATGCTCAGGACAGAGAAGGGAATATCTGGTACTTCGGGGAGGATTCAAAAGAATATGATGACGGAAAAGTTGCAGGCACAGCAGGTTCCTGGGAAGCAGGCGTTAACGGAGCCCAGCCCGGAATTATTATGAAAAGGAACCCACGGGTCGGCGATATTTATCGACAGGAATATCTTTCCGGCAAGGCAGAAGATATGGCTGAAGTAATCTCTCTAAACGAGTCTGTTTCAGTTACTTACGGTTCTTTTAAGAACTGCTTGAAAACAAAAGAGTGGACTCCTCTTGAGCCGGGCATTGAAGAAATCAAATACTATGCTTCTGGAATCGGCCTGGTTCTGGAAATGGGGGTAAAAGGCGGATCAGAAAAATTGGAACTTGTAAAGATTACTATTGCATGAACAGATATTTGCAGTTCAGGATGGGCTTGAGGACAGGGATTTCAGCGAAAAGTTCGTTTCGCAGCCGAATTGTAATTCGGCAGCCCGCAGTCCTTTTCGCTCCGCTCAAGAGGACTAACTTATGAGTGAGTAGTCTTGAGTTTCACTTTGCTCAAGAGGGCATACAGTGACATTTTGGCTTTAAGAGTTACAAGTACTTTGTTTATTCCGTTGCTAAGGGTAATTGAAATCTGGAGTTTATTATCGTATAGATGCTTTTTTAATTGTTGATGAAAAGTATATTTAGAGGAGAGGTTACGATTCAGTTTTCGGCAAGCTGAGCAACATCTATGGTGTGCTCGCGGTTTTGCTTGTTCAGCGACTGAGAACTTGATGATGTAACCGTATTAAGGGGGGATAGATTATGATTCCGTTTCTTATAACCATAATATCATTTTTAAGAGTGCTCAGAGAGATGCTTAAAGATCCGAAGTTTCGATCCCTCCTGTATCTTGTGATGCTAACTCTTACCGTCGGCACTATCTTCTACCACAACGTCGAGGGCTGGAGATGGCTTGATTCGTTCTATTTTTCAGTTATTACCCTTACGACTGTAGGATATGGTGATTTTACTCCGAAAACGGACCTGGGAAAGATTTTCACTATAATTTATATCATTGTAGGGCTGGGAATTCTCGTTGGTTTTATTACTCCTATCGGGGAGTATATAGTAGATAGGAGAATCGAAAGAATAGAAAATAGGAAAAAGAAGAATCAGGAAGAAGAAATACCTGAAGCTGAATATGACTTTTCTGGAGTATTAGGGAAGTTAAAAGGCAAAGGATAGAGTTTAATACTGGCAAAATATCAGTATGAGATATTTTAGTGATTTGTCCTCTTAATGACTGTTTTAGAATTAATTTCATTAAATATAAATCGATTTGAAACTTAAAACTATGTTTATAATAACATTTCTTTATAAAAATTTTGAGTCGAAACTAATATATATGTTTAAGACAGTATAATTGATTACTTAAATAAAATATCCAAACAGAGGTGTGTTTTATCCTAGATTCCCGTTGACCAATAACGAGCTAAGCCCGATAGTACTTGATTTTTATCCCTTGAAATTTAAAATGTTTTCTTTTTCTAAAGGTTTTCGTT
>JADGNM010000158.1 GCA_017883485.1 Methanosarcina sp. | reverse complement strand
AAAATGCTTCCAAAAAGTGGAAAATTTTCAGGAAGAGAAAAATTTTGCGCTGAAATTTTTCCGATGGCTAACCATTAGCTACTTTTACGACTCTATCTAGTAATCAATAAAAGTTTATAAATAGCGTTCATTCTTTAGAGTAAACGGAGATCATAGACAAGCTATCTTTCAAATTTTCCGTTACTCCAGCCTTACTGAGTCCTTGAAAACATACGGTCCAGTTCGCCTTTCGTAAACGTTATAACAGTTGGACGTCCATGCGGGCAGGAGTAGGGATTTTCAGCTTTTTTGAGCTGTTCTATCAATTCTTCCATTTGTCTGGGGCTGCAGGCTGCTCCTCCTTTGATTGCTGCCCTGCATGCCAGGGTTTTGCTGACTTTTTCCGAAATCCCTGTTTCCTTTTTGACCTTTCCTGAAGCTAAAAGGTCATTAATTACATCATGGATAAGTTCCGGGTGCTCAAGCTGCCCGAAAACTTCAGGCACGAAAGTGACAACGTATGTATTGTCTCCGAATTCCGAAATTCCGAAGCCGTACTCTTCAAGGTAAGGGATGTAGTCTTCCATGAGCACTCTTTCCTTCGGGGAAAGCTCGATAGTTACAGGGGTAATAAGCTCCTGCACCCTGGATTTTTTTATTCTTAATACATGCTCGTAAAGGATTCTCTCGTGGGCTGCATGCTGGTCAATCAGCACCAGATCATCTCCTTTTTCGGCAAGGATATACATTTTAGAGACCTGGCCTATGACGCGCAGGTCTTCAAGGGGGTCAATATTTTGTTTCTGTTTCGGCTTTTGAATCTCTTCTACGTTTATTTTTTCCTTTTCTTCCTCTATTTTACTGGCCTGCTCTTTTACAATCATGGCTTCAGGTGCTCTTTCTTGTGCTCTTCGTTCTTCAGAAAAACTTATTAGATGTTCCGATTTCCTTAGCTTCCTTTCAGTATCTTTTACAGGATAGGTGTAAGTTCCTGCCTTTTCTCCAGGAATTTTGCAACTGCTCTCAAGCACTCCGGATTTCTCGGGAATCCCTGCCTCAGCCATCGTTTTTTGCAGGGTTTCCTGAGCTTCTAAGACCTGCATTCTTCCGGAAGAACCTGAAAATTCAAAGGTATTCTTAAAAGCCCTGCTCCCTTTTTCCCTGACCTCAGGCACAAGCCCGTGTTCGGAAAGAACCCTTTCAACGGCAGCTGTGACTGTATCTTCAATCTCTTTCTCCCGGCTGAAACGGACTTCGGCTTTGCGGGGATGTGCATTCACGTCCACTTCCCCGGGATCAACGATAAGGGAGAGCACGGCAACAGGATAACGCCCTTTTGGAATCTTTGTATAGTACCCGGTACGGACAGCTGTAGTGATAGCTCTTGAAGTTACAGGGCGGGTGTTCACGAAAATGAAAAGCTGGTCACTTTCTGCTCTGGTAATTTCGGGTTTTGAGATATAGCCCCGGATTTCAAAGTCTTCTGTTCCGGATTCAAGAGGAAGCATCGAGCGGGCGGTATCCGGCCCAAGAA
The DNA here is from genome assembly GCA_017883485.1 of Methanosarcina sp. Classification (GTDB taxonomy): domain Archaea; phylum Halobacteriota; class Methanosarcinia; order Methanosarcinales; family Methanosarcinaceae; genus Methanosarcina. The sequence goes on along the minus strand of JADGNM010000158.1, from coordinate 4,881 downwards.
GGTTGACAATACTATTGAAAAGATCTTTTGAGCCCGTGTTTCTAAGAACCGATTTTCCTTCACTGAGCAGGGTAAAGGAAATATTCGGATTTGCCAGAGCAAGCTGTGTAACCGTATCCGTGATATGGGCAAGTTCCGTACGATCGCTCTTCAGGTATTTACGCCTTGCAGGCGTGTTATAAAAAAGGTCCTTTAAGTGCACTAAGGTGCCAGGAGCTGTCCCTGCATCCGTGGTCTCAAGTACCTTTCCGCCATGGATTACCATCTTCGTGCCCGTTATTTCTTCCGTCGGCCGGGTAAGGATTTCAACCTTTGCAACCGCAGTGATCGAAGCAAGAGCTTCTCCCCTGAAGCCCATTGTCGAGATAGTATTGAGGTCTTCTATGCGAGTAAGCTTGCTTGTTGCATGCTTCTTGTATGCGATAAGGGCATCTGCCCTGCTCATCCCGCAGCCGTTATCCCTGACAATGAGAGATTTTTTCCCGCCTTTCTCAACCTCTATCCGGATATCAGTAGCCCCCGCATCGATAGAGTTATCTATCAGCTCTTTTACAATGGACGCCGGGCGCTCTATTACTTCTCCTGCTGCAATTTTATTTATTGTATCCTTATCAAGGATCCGGATCTTATTCCCCTGCGCTTCAACACGTTCTTCTATCATCCTTTACTCCATTAAGATCAGACAGAAAGATATCCATTAAAACGTCAAAATATCCTTTTGTACTCAATATTCTTTTATATTTATTAATCGAGCAGCCTTTTAAGTTCATGGAGCTTATTCAGGGCTTCGATTGGTGTCATTTCCTCTACATTCATTTTTTTAAGGGTTTCTTCCACAGGACTGGGCCTTTCTACCTGTGCCGGGATTCCTCCATTGTTTCCAGGGTCAAAAAGCATCATCTGAGTATAACGGGCTGTTGCTTTATTTTTCTTCTTTTTCCCGCTCACACTGTCTTCAGCTTCCTCAAACATATTTTCCCTTTCAAGTTCCTGAAGGATCTCATTTGCCCTTTCGATTACTTTTTCCGGGACTCCTGCAAGCTTTGCGACATGAATCCCATAACTCCTGTCCGTTGCTCCGGGTACTATTTTTCGCAGGAAGACAAGTTCATGGCCTTCTTCTTTTACTGCAATATGGTAATTTTTAACCCTTTTCAACTTTTCCTCAAGGGCTGTGAGCTGGTGGTAATGGGTTGCAAATAGTGCTCTCACTCCTACTTTTCCCCTGTTGTGCAGGAACTCCACAACAGCTTTTGCTATACTGTACCCATCATAAGTACTCGTCCCCCTGCCGATTTCATCGAGAAGAATGAAGCTTTTGGGGCTTGCATTGTTAAGGATGTTTGCAAGTTCCACCATTTCTACCATGAAAGTGCTCTGCCCGCTTGCAAGGTCATCAAAAGCTCCTATTCTTGTAAAGACCTGGTCAATAATCCCTATTGTGGCATAGGATGCGGGAACAAAAGAGCCTGCCTGAGCCAGAATAGCAATTAGAGCAATCTGACGCATATATGTGGATTTTCCGGCCATATTCGGGCCCGTGACCAGTAAAAACTGATTTTCTTTGCAGTCCATCTCGGTGTCATTAGGGACAAACCCTCCGGGTACTGTGTTTTCAACTACCGGATGCCTGCCGTCCCGGATAAGGATCTTGCAGTCGTCCGTAAGATGGGGTCGGATGTAATTATTGTTCTCCGCTGCTTCAGCCAGGGCTGCAAGGACATCAAGAGCCCCTATCCTCTCGGCTGTTTCCTGAAGTTCCCTTGAATGGGTTGAAAGTGTCTGCGTAATTTCCATAAAGGTCTCATATTCGAGAGCCATGGCTTTGTCATTGGCTGTCAGAATAAGGCTTTCTTTTTCTTTCAATTCGGGTGTAAAAAAGCGCTCTGCATTCGACATGGTCTGCTTTCTGATATAATCCTCAGGCACCTGGCTGCTGTTAGCATTAGTTATCTCAATATAATACCCAAAGACCTTGTTATATCCCACTTTGAGGGATTTGATCCCGCTTCTCTCTCTTTCTTTCTGCTGAAAAGCCGCAATCCACTGCTTGCTGTTGCTGGCAATGTCCCGGAGTTCATCAAGTTCCGCACTGTATCCTGGTTTTATCATCCCGCCTTCCCGGACAGATACAGGAGGCTCGTCGACTATTGCTTCCTCTATAATTTTGGCCAGACTTTCAAGGTCTGAAAAAGATGCAAGCCCATCTGCAATCTCTTTTAAAAGTTCGGACTCGATTTTTTCCATCAGGCAGTCCCGAACAGGAGGTACGGCATCAAGGGACCTTTTCAAGGCTATAAGGTCCCTTGCACTTGAATTCCCATATACTATCCTGCCTACGAGGCGTTCGATATCCCTTACCTCGGAGAGCCATTTCCTGATATCGTAACGGAGCAGAGGATTTTCTGCCAGCTCTTCTACAGCATCGAGCCTGCAGTTGATTTTTTCTACAGAAAGCAGGGGCTTTAAAAGCCATTTCTTCAGAATACGGCTTCCCATAGGTGTTTTTGTGCAGTTAAGAATGCGGTAAAGGGAGTTCTCGTCCCCCTCATCTCTAACATTTTTTATGATCTCGAGATTGCGCAGGGTTACAGAATCAAGAATCATAAACTCGGAATTCGAGTATGTCCTGAGGGTGTTGATATGGGTAAGGTCCCTCATCTGTGTAGTCTGTGCATATTCCAGAGCAGCCCAGGCTGAATACACTGCAAAGTCCAGCTTCTCACAGCCCATTCCTTCAAGCGTTGCAACCTTGAAATGGGTCCTCAGCTTTTCTCTGGCTTCTTCGGTTCCTGAGATCTCTGGAGCAAATTCCTGGACAATAGTCAGGTCTTTCAGCCTGCCTGTAAGTTCTAAATTCCCATACAGAGGCGGAGGCAGGATGCATTCCGCAGGGCGCATGCGGGCAGTTTCACTTAGAAGTTTCTCAAAGCTTTCCGAGTCCTTAAATTGGGTTGTAAGAAATTCCCCGGTAGAAATATCCAGGAAGGAGACTCCGATTTCGAGTTCCTTCTCCGGGCCTCTTCCGAATTTTCCCGCTTCTCTGCCTGCTCCTTCTCTGCCTGCTACTGCCATCAGATAATTATTCGAAGCATCCGAAAACATCGATGAATCAATTGCCGTACCCGGAGTAACTATCCTGACAACTCCTCGCTTTACAACTCCCTTTGCCTGTTTTGGGTCTTCGAGCTGTTCGCAAATAGCTACCTTATACCCTTTATTTATAAGCCTTGGCAGGTAAGTGTCAATAGCATGATAAGGAATTCCTGCAAGCGGCATTCTTTCCCCTGCCCTGTCTTTTCCCCGCGCTGTCAGTGTAATTTCAAGTTCTTTAGCAATTGTTTTTGCATCTTCCCCAAAGGACTCGTAGAAGTCCCCCATCCGGAAGAAGATCAGGGTGTCAGGGTATGCCTGCTTTGCTTCGTAAAACTGGCGCATTGCAGGGGTCATCATTTCATTCATATTCATCACTGTAAACTCTTGAACAGATTTAGTTTGAAAAATTGATTTTGTTAAAGTAAAGAGTATGCATTTATTGATCATATCATTGGACATATTATTGGACACGGTCAATCCAGTTAATTTTATTTTCGCATTTAGGGTTCCTTAAGATACTAATCTACAATGTCTTTATCTTGAATCATCCCTCTTATATATAGTTAACAATAAGATCCTGTAAGCCATCTCAAAGGAGGAAATTGCTATGAGTCGGGATAAATTAATCGAAGTCTGTCCTGTCTGCGGGAACGCTGACATATACTATGAGGTTGGTGGGTATGCAGGTACAATCTATCACTGTAAGGAGTGCGGATATATCGGAGCTTTTGTTATTGAAGCTAATGAGGAAATGATCGAAAAAATCCGGGAAAACTATAAACGTGAAAGGGAGAATTAATCTAATGACCTAGTGAATCCATGAATTAAATAAACTAAATTATATATTTTTCTCATTATATAGTGACTTGATCCTTTAAATTTCTTTGGGAAAAGATAATTTATAATGAGGCTAAGTATTGATCTCAACGCACAAACTATTTTTTTTATGCATGTTAGCTGTCATATTATGCTGTCAAAATATTGTTTTTCCCTTCAATTGCCTCATTGCCAATTCCAACTTCGATTAATTTGTTTTCAACTTGCCTAATTATCGAACGATGTAAAAAAATAGAATCATTAAAAAAGAATCGGATAGACAAATGAGATTCTTTGGCACGAAAGGTAATTCTCTCGGTTTCACTATTTTTAGCACAGGGTGGGGGAAAAAACGGTACAACTAAGTGCCCGCAACGATATAACCAATGCAACTTATTATTTATTGGTACTTCGGTTGGTGACCTTGATCTTGAAAATCAAGTGTACAATCGGAAATATGCAGAGGTTATTCTGTGACGAGTTCTAAATTCTATACTTTTAAAAATTTCTGTTTGCAGAGAAGATATTCCCTAGATATGAAATAATTGCAGAAATTGAAGTTGTCATACTTATTAATCTGGGAGCCAGTTACGCGCTTAAGCTCATTGATTTTTAAGGTGAATTATAATCTCGATAAATTATACTCGATAAATTATATGTATCTGTTTGGTAATAATATATTATAGTTCTGACTAATATAATTATTAATTTCGTTGATTTATCTATCGACCTAAGGAGTATTTGATATGTCATTTATAGAACCTATTGCGATAATTATCTCTTCCGCTTATTTCGTTAGTTTCTTTTATTTTCTATTAAAAATATAATTTTAAATGTGTTATACTAGCAATTTATATTTCGACCCCCATACAAAAATAGAACATAATTTATTTTTTTGATACAATATATATTTTCACTTCATGTTCAACTTTTATATTATGATACAATTAAATAACATTTCTCAAATAA
>JADGNM010000157.1 GCA_017883485.1 Methanosarcina sp. | reverse complement strand
TTCACGTTTCATAAAGGATAAAAATAACTCATTTTATATACAATTTTCCCCGTTCCGGAAAAAGTTTGGACCTTTCAAGGATACCTGAATAGTTACTTCGGTGTTAAAGTGACTGTGTCATTTCCCTTATTGGTGAAGCTTACAGTAATACTAACTTGATTTCCGGCCATGATAAATTCAGAATCATAATTTGGTTCTACCTGACTATTAATCGGAGTCTCTATTAGTGCATTTCCTTCTAATATTGCATTAGAAACTGAGGCATCTTTCAATGTGTCGTAACCAGTTGCATTCTCTGCCGCAAACGCAGTCTGCATAAATACCATACAAAGCAGCAATCCAACAAGTAATGATGCCGCTCTCGTTCCTGTACTTCTACTCATATTCTTGACTCCTTTCTGCTCGAATCTCATTCTAAATTAGTGATTCCGATTTAGCCAATAACCAACCATATTAATTAACTAATTCAAATTTCACAAACACTGCAATTGTCATTTAATAAAGGCCAGAATATCGAGGATCAACTTTTAAAATACAATTCGAGTTGTATCACTATCATACTTAAATAAATTTTGTTAGTGAGTTAGTACCCACATAATCTGCTTATTTGAAATGTTTATTGATTTTCACTGTGTCCGTGCTTGGGATTAGATTATAAAAGACAATTTATAAGATTCGGGTATTTTTCAGTCGGCTTCGAACCTGTAGTGTTCAGCTCCCGAAGACTACACAGAATCTAATTCTTCATTTTTATTATACACCTACGCGAAATTCAATCGCTCTTCGTGTGATCTCGATTTTTGATTCCAATATCTGTAGGACTTACGCATATGATGCAAAATCAAGTACTATAAACATCGGGGTTAAAATTCAGTTTTTAGGAAGTTGTGAGTTTACTATTATTGGTTTAGTACTTCAAGTGCGTAAGTCCTAATCTTTTTTCGAATCCGATTGAATTCAAACATTACAACTTTTACACATCATATATTCCTTATGTCCACTCTCTCTAACAATCAACTTGATAAAAATTATTAAAATTAAGGAATTGGTACATGAAATAAAAACAAAAGCAATTTAATCGATACCTATCTCAGTAATTATCGCACCCTGTGCCGAGGGTTCAATTCAAATCATTAACGGAAAAGCGAAGGTTTTATCAGAAGAGCTCTGTGACGGTATTGGTTTCTGCGGAGCCGGAGAAAACACTAATTACCTCCTGCCCCTCAGACACAAAATGGAAAGTCTTTGGGTATGTACCCGTTGCCTTCCAAAGCTAATCCATGGTTGATCCTGTATCCAAACCCTATAGCCAGAATAGTCAATCAAGCTGTTTTCCTTGCTCTTTTGAGCCAATAAAAGTTTTATAACCTCGTAATTATTCTGGAATAATCGGTACAGCCCGGAATTTGAATATCCGAGTTCTTAAATTCGAATATTGGTTTAGTTATGGATACAGATTTCTATTTCGAAACTCTCATTATTAATACATTGAAACAAATAGTTGTATGGTATAGCAAAAAGAATTGGCAGCAAAAATGAATGCTGTCAGAACTAAGCATTAAAGTTTCTTAAGTAACTTCGCAACCAGTTCAGCGAAAACAGTTTCCGTCCTTTGATCTTTTTCGTTTTAACTTCGAAGGAACTCAGAATTTTTCATCTACAAAAAAGCAACGTTACAAAATAATTTTAAATGCCCCTCTAAAAGGAGTAAATCTATGAGAATTTTCGTATTCTACACAGGCTAACTTGGGAAAAAAGTTATCCAGAACCTGATTAACTCTAGTAATTTCTGTGTGTCCTGTGGGGATTTATATAACCACTGTAGGCAGGCTAGAAAGTCATATGCAAACATGATTGTGTGAATTCATGAATTTCCCGAAGACCTGCCCACATTTATAGAAGAGCCAGGAGAGTATATTCCGACAGGGCTTCCAGAATGTGACTTGATACTTGCTATAGGCATCCATCCTGACCTGCTTGCAGCCCTTCCGGAAGTCGTTAAGAAAACGAAGGCAAAAGCTGTAATTGCACCTGCTGAAGACTCGAGAAAACCCCTGCCGGCATTATTGAGCAGCTCAGGAAAGAGCTAGAGGTCATGGGAGTTGAATTTGAAGGACCAAGGCCTTTCTGTGCCCTTGAAAAGAAAGGAAAACCGATTATATTCGTTTATTGATCTTGGTTTCGGAAAGCCTGTGCACAGGATGAAACAAGCCCTGATGGGAAGATGTTCATAGGAGCAGGTGTTATCAGTGATGCTCCATGCGGTTCTACCTGGTTTGTGGCTAAAAAGCTCGGCTGGTCTGATACCCCTGAATATAAAGAAACTAATTCAGGTGCCCATCACTCCTATCCTTGTACTGCAACCATGGACAAAGATCCTCAGCTTGGCGATACTATCCTACACAAGGCAGGGTGTATCATAAGGGAAGCAGTTGAAGATGGGATGGAATCTGAAAAAAAGGAAAAAAGCCGACTATCTGAGCATAGAGGATAAATTTTCAGCTCAGCTTCTGATAATTGAATTTTCATTTATCAGTATCCACAACGAAACTGTCTTCTATATATTAGCTGATATCATATAGATAATAGTATTTTTAAATATATGTATAAAAATATTCAGTTCTTTTCCAATAATAATAATACAAAATTAAAGAAAAACGGGATTTATACTTAATAAACAATTTTTCAAGGTGAAACTATGTTCTGTAATCAATGCCAGGAAACTTTTAACTCAATGGGTTGTACGAAAAATGGGGTATGCGGCAAAAAAGGGGAAGTTGCAGACCTTCAGGACAAACTAATCTATGTTCTCAAAAGCATCTCTTTCTACAATCTTAAAGCAAGGGCTGTAGGTCTAAATGAGGAAGCAACAGATAGGTTTGTGCTTGATGGCTTCTTTGCCACTCTTACGAACACGAATTTTGACAAGAAGGAAATTGAATCCCTTATTATGAAAGGTTTTGAACTTAGAGACAACATTAAGGCAAAGCTTCCTTCGGGAATGATAGCTGCAGAAAAAGACATGCCTGCAGTGGCTACAGTTACCCCCGAAAACATCGGAAGTTTTGATGTTGCTGTTCACTCAACTGCAAATGAAGATGTCCGGTCCCTTAGAGAACTTCTTACCTACGGAATGAAGGGAATGGCCGCTTATGCACATCACGCTTATGTTCTCGGCTATAAAGATGAAGCAATTTTCGAGTTTATAGAAAAGGGGCTTGTCTCGACCACAGACGACAGTTTAGGGGTAGAAGCTTTCATTAGCCTGGTTATGGAGTGTGGCCAGAAAGGTGTCTTAACTCTTGCCCTACTCGATAAAGCAAACACTGAAACTTATGGAAATCCTGAGCCAACAGCGGTTAATATAGGTGTAAGAGATAATCCAGGCATACTTATAAGCGGACACGACCTGCGAGACCTCGAAATGCTTCTTGAGCAGACAAAGGGCAAAGGAATCGATGTCTACACACATGGTGAGATGCTGCCTGCAAACTCATATCCGGCTTTTAAGAAGTATGAAAACTTCGCAGGCAATTATGGGAATGCCTGGTGGAAACAAAACGAGGAGTTTGAGAAGTTCAACGGTCCGATACTGCTGACGACAAACTGTATAATCCCACCAAGAGATTCATACAGGAACAGGATTTATACTACTGGGGTTGTGGGCTTTGAAGGACTTATTCATATCTATGAAAAAGAGGACGGAACAAAGGACTTAATCCCTCTAATCGAACAGGCAAAAACAAGCAAACCACCGGAGAAGCTGGAAAGCGGAACAATCATCGGGGGCTTTGCACATGAAGCAGCCCTTTCAGTTGCTGATAAAATTGTAGACGCAGTGAAAGCTGGAAAGATCAGCAGGTTCATGGTTATGGCAGGCTGCGATGGCAGGCACAAGGAAAGGGCCTATTACACCGAATTTGCAAAAGCTCTTCCTAAAGATACAGTAATCTTGACCGCAGGCTGCGCCAAATACCGCTACAACAAACTGGGCCTTGGTGACATTGGCGGAATCCCAAGAGTTATCGATGCAGGGCAATGTAATGATTCTTACTCGCTTGTATTAATAGCCCAGAAACTTGCAGAAGCCTTCGGCCTCAAAGATATAAATGACCTTCCGGTTTCCTACAATATAGCCTGGTACGAGCAAAAAGCTGTACTCGTCCTGCTCGCTCTCCTGAGCCTTGGTGTAAAGAATATCACCCTCGGCCCGACTCTTCCGGCCTGTGTCTCTCCGAACGTCCTTAAAGTGCTGGTTGAAAAATTCAACATTAAACCTCACACGACAGTCGAAGAGGACATGAAAGTACTTCTGCCCCAAGCGTGAGCCAAGGAAAAAAAAGAATCTGAAGAAGGAAATCAAAGAGAGAGTAAAGGAAAAATTAATGGAAAAATACTTAGAACGCATCCAAAAACACGGGAACGATGTTTAAAAGGAGATAAAAATATGAAAGTTGTTGAGATGCAATCCTCACCGGAAAAGCCTAATCCACACAATGTGAGCGTCCGTATGCTCTATGATACTGAACATGCCCAGGCAGTACACATAGAACTAAAACCTGGGGAATCCTTAAAAAAGCATATTACACCTGTGGATGTGTTCTTTTACGTTCTTGAAGGCAAAGGTGTTGTTGAAGTTGGGGAAGAAAAACAGGAAGTCAGCAGGGATACGCTAGTCGAAAGTCCTGCAGGAATTCCTCACCGTCTTTTGAATACAGGGGATGGAATCTTCAGGGTGCTTGTTGTTAAAGTCCCAAGGCAAATCGAATCCACACGCTTGCTGTAAGGCTGCCTTCATGCTTATGTAGGACACTTATCCTAAATGCCCTAATCTGGATAGTATAAAAAGGATAATTCAGGATGCGGGAATAGAGGTTGTAGAAGGTACTCACCACTGAAAATTCACTTCAAACACATATGACCAACAAAGAAATCAAAAACAGGACAAATAAAAACACAAATGAGGAAAGCATGTCTACAGAAGAAAACAAAGCAATAGTTCGCCGATTCTTTGAGGAGGGATCCTCGAGGGGAAATCTTAATGCTGCTGATGAGCTGTTGTCACCTGATTTCACCCTTCATGTTCCTCTTCCTGTGTCTGCAGGAATCGAGGGGATACATGAAGTAATCATCACGTGCAGGGCAGCCTTCGAGCACCTTAATGTTACAATTGAGGATATGATTGCCGAGGGTAATAATGTGGCTGCTCGTTTCACAGCCCATGGTATACATAAAGGCAATTTTATGGGTCTGCCGGCTACAGGAAAGCCAATAACTATGACTGGTATAGAGATCTTCCGCATTAAGGACGGTAAGATTATCGAGCTGTGGGGCGAGGCTAACCTTCTTGGCTTAATGCAGCAGCTAGGGATTTTTCCATAACCTGGTAACCAGGGTTAAACTTCATCAGGTACTCAGTATCCTTCTCAATTCATTCGAAAATACATGCACTGAATCGGAAAACAGACAATGCCAAGAGGTATCCGATAGCATTTAAAGGATCACTAAAATAAGATTTTAAAGCCATCAAATCTCTAGATTAACAATTTAATGGGGAATTAAGGGTGGACAAAGAGTACCAAGATCTTCAATTTGCTGAGAATGAATTTTATCGTGCCTATTGGCTTGCATTAAAAATGGTCGGTAGTATTGAGGGCACAATAGCAAGAGTTGAAAAGATACGTTCGGAATCGGACCTTGAGGAATCAGAACTTTATGCAGAATTGCAGGATGGAATTAAAGCAGTCAGTGAGCAAGTTTTACAAGGTGCGACGCAAGCTAATCTCGAAAGACGAATAGACGACAGAACTGATACTTCTATAGAGCTTTTGAGAAAACAATATGCTGCTAAGAAAACAGCAGTTTTAGAAGCCGTAACAATAAAACTTCGGGCTATCGCTCTTGGTCGGTAAATTGGGATATATGGAAGCCATTAAGGGCTTATCCGAAAAGTATAGAAATTACGATTCAAGGTAATGTTTTGTAATGACAAAACGAAAAAGCGGACACGACTACGACAATCTCAAAAATTGTGGACGGAGAAAAACCACTACTGAATATAATGTTCAGAACAAGGGGACTTTTGGATAGTTTCTATTCAAATTCTCCCCAATTTCCATGTCCATTCCCAAGTTTTTCCAAACTAGATTCAATAACATCTGCCCTTTTTGATAAACCTGATCATGATGAACCATGAATTCACCCATTCCTTAAGAACGCACTAACATCCATATCAGGGAAGAACCAACCCATATAAGAACTTAATATTCAATGTGCATGTTAAATCATCAGAAAAGGGTGATTATCATGACTATGTCATATTAGACAGTTACTCCAATAGCTGTCATCGATTTCACTGCAAACATAATATTTGGCGTATGAGGTCAATGATGATGCTTT
>JADGNM010000156.1 GCA_017883485.1 Methanosarcina sp. | reverse complement strand
AAAAACATGAAAATTGTCTTTGATGAGTATTTGGGGAAATGGAATTATAGAGCCATCCCCGAAGTGAAAGCTTGAAGTTATTTTTTAACCATTCCTTAGTATCCTATCCAAGGATAAACTGACTGCAACTGATAAGACAGGTGGGTTTGGCGGTTCGAATTGGGCACGTATAGCAATGACCACATGTCCAAGTTCGACTAACACGGGTCAAGGACCTACAACAACCGGTCCAGGCCCCACAACAACACTTCCATCGACGACAACAAATCCCGGATCTACGATAGTGACTCCAGGTAACCAGGGCGCTTTGAACCCCTGGGATGACATGAGCGTTCGTCCGTTGATCGACGAATAGATACGCCAGCAGGATAACTGCCTTAAGAAGGTGTATGGATCTGGAGCTTTCATAGACCAATGGAGCAGAGCTTGTGGAAAACTTGGAAACACGAGCGTAAGTTGTAGTTTGACTCCAGATCATCCTGCCGACTGGGATAGCTATCACTATCTATGGGCTAACAACTGGTGTCCGATGTATTATCCGTACACTGTCCAATTCTACGTCAAATACAGGCAGACCGGTAACAGTTTCGACTCGATGGCTACATGTAAAGGAGCAGGTGAATCCTGCATAGCATAGGTGTTCTGTAGCTGGGGTTGTAAGCCAATCCTAGCTCCCACATTTCTTTACTCAAACGTCGATTATGATAGAGTTCCTCTCTTTCCGAGACAAACTTGAGTCGGGAAAACTCGATACATTTAATACTTAACAATGCTGCTTTCTTCTGATGTCTGCTGGAGTACGCACATATCTGGAGCTGATGAGATACAAAAACTGCCTGCTGGCGGGTTTTGCAGCAGTAATAGGGACACTGATAGCTTTTAATATCCTGGCATCCGATGCCCATAGCTTGCATCCTCCGGGAAACTTCCCAGTTTCCGATGCAGGGCTTGTATTTCTGGTAGTGTTCCTGGTTTCAGGTGCAGGAAATGCCATTAATGATTATTTTGACATCAAGATAGATTCAATCAACCGACCCGAGAGGCCTATTCCTTCCGGAAGAGTGAAATTAAAAGAAGCATTTTATTTTTCTTATCTGCTATTTGCCCTTGGAACTGCTCTGGCTTTTTCAATCAACCCGGTTTGCGGGTCAATTGCCCTTTTTAACTCTCTGCTGCTCATCTTCTATGCAAAAACTCTCAAAGGTACTCCCCTTTTAGGAAACCTGAGCATAGGCTATCTTACTGGTTCTACCTTCTTGTTCGGAGCTTCTGTTTTTGGGTTTGAAGGACTTAAAACTCTTTTTGTGCTTTTCGTGCTTTCTGCCCTTGCGATTACTGCCAGGGAAATTGTAAAGGACATTGAGGATATGGAAGGGGATAAAACCGAAGGGGCAGATACCCTGCCTCTCAGGATAGGAGCAAGAAAAGCAAGCTATCTTGCAGTGCTAATAGGGTTTCTTGCCTTATTTTTAAGCCCTCTTCCTTACCTTATGTCGGTACTTGGCCTTCGTTATCTCTACCTTGTCCTTCTGGCAGACCTGGGTTTCCTTGCAGCTATCCACCAGATCCTTGTCTGCAACAATCCCGCGAAATCCTCTAAAATGCTCAAAATTGCAATGTTCTTTGCTCTTCTCGCTTTTATCGCCGGGGTATAGCCATTTCAACTAATGCAAGATATATCCAGATAACATCCAGATAATATCCAGATAACATCCGGATAATATCCAAATCGTTTTTCGATAAATGCCACGCAGGCTATCTTGTTCGGACTTGAGTCTTCAGCAGATAGAACATCTCCCTGCAGCCAGTTCCATTGAAAAAGCACGTATATTCTCAAGCTCGTTATCTATTATCTCGGCTGCTTCGTTTTCTACATCGCTTAAAGATCCTTTTTTCAGTATCAATTGGGCAGTTGCAATCTGGGGCTGGTCAATTGGTGTCCCGATTTCGCTCAAAAGCCAGACATAAACCTCTGAAACGTCAGGTACCTCCCTGTAAATCCTGGCTGCAATCCTGTGGGAAAGCAGGTTGTAGATCTTCCCGATATGGCTTACAGGATTCTTTCCTGCTGCTGCTTCACTGCTAACAGGACGGTTTAAAGGAATTATCCCGTTTACGCGGTTCCCACGCCCTACCTCTCCGCAATCGGCGTCTTCTGCAGATGTGCCCGTTACAGTAGTATAAATTCCCTTCAATCCCCTACCCGGGATGTCCAGAGTGTTCAGGGAGGCAGTAGGTCTTACACACATACAGGCATCGAATTCTGCCATTTCCTTCTCAGCAAACTCGGCGGCAAACTCTTCGATCTTTTCGTGCAGTTCGATTTTCTTCTTAAAGTAGTCTTCTTCGGATTCAACGAATCTGTCCACAAGCGGCATTGCCACAGTCAGGTGCACATTTTCCTTGTGCCTGAGCCCCATAACCTTTATGTCTTCCCCTGACTCTGGATATTCTTTTTTAAATTTTCTCGAATTCAGGTAGCGTTCGCATTCAAACACAAACCTTTCAGTTGGGCTTAAAGGCGCATATCCGACTGCTGCAGAGGTATCATTTGCCCCGAGGATTTCTCCTCCCCTCGCAAAGATATCCGTCAATTCTTCAGAGCCTCTCTTAATCTCCACCTGGTAACAGAGACTTTCGGGGTCAACAAAACGAAGATTTTCCAAGAACCAATCCTTTGCGGTGTCGATTGCGAGGCTAGGAACATCGATCTCGATTCCATCTGCTTCAAAGGTTGCCCTATCCCCAAAAATAAGCCTCATAGGGCTTACGACCCGGCCTCCTCCAAATTTTCCTTCTACTTCCCCTGCAACGAGCATACCCTTGTCTACATTATAATGCAGAATGGTTTCGAATGCTTCAAGGTATTCCTGGCTCAGGTTTACTGAAATCTGTTCCATAATGGCATCGCAGATATAGTCCGGATGCCCTACTCCTTTTCTCTCAACAACCTCGACCTTTTGACGGTATATTTCTGAAGCTCTCAACTCTTCTATAGCGATATTTCTCAACTTTTGACCCCCAATTATCCTAGATATTATAGGTATTGGATGTAACTATTATCAGGAGAAGATCTTGAAGATGCTTTCCCTAATAATAAAGACACTTTCCTAATAATAAAGATAATTTCCAACGATGAAGATAATTTCCAACGATGAAGCTAGTTCCCCGAATTAATGAAACTGCTCGCTAAATAAGCCTAAGCCTGCTACAAAAATCTGAGTTTTGATAGCAGAAATCTGTTAAGTTAACACTAATGAAGCCTTTAAATTAATAAAATTCTTTAAATGAATTCTATCTCTTCTGAAGGACTTTTTTTTCTTTTATTTCCAATTACAGGCTCAGATTCTTTGTCTTTTTTCGGAAGATGTCTTAGATATTCTTTAATCATCATAGGGAAAGTATTTGCAGGTACAAAGCGGACGCCAAGCTGTTCGGCCCATTTTTCAATCCCATAATCACTTGCGATAACTGCTGCGTCAAGTTCTTTTGCAAGAATCAGGACATCAATATCAGGAGCGCTGTCAAGAATTCCATACCTCAGGGCAGCCCGATATTTATTCCGGAATTTGCCTATTATTCCGCCAATTACTTCTCTTTCAATCTCTTCCCTGCATTCTTTTTCTTTTTTTTGCGGACTTTCTATAAGGAGACATTCAGTAGCTGCCTCCCAGATTGCGTCCTCTGCAACTCCCATCCCCCGGTTAATCCTCTCCCGCATATAAGCTACATATTCGTGGAAAATCTGAGCAGTCACATCCACTCTATAACGATCAGGAGATTTTTTCACAAGCCATGTATCTATCTTGGCAATAACTTCCTTGTCACAGTTGTTGCGGCTCGCAAATTCGTGAATTTCTTTGTATACTGAAGGATAAGGTACGTAACAGCTTATCCCAAAATTCAGTCGGGCATCAGCTATCAGGTCAAGAATAGCTTTCATTCCCTCTGAAAGAGAAGCGTAACCCATAACCTCACGCGTCTGCAAATCCGTCAAAGCTGTAGTATCGAGCACAAATCTTTGCTTAAGCATTTTTTTTCGAATCCTTTGAATTGTTTTCTTTACCCTACCTATATATAAATTAAGGATCAATAAAACTCTTTGTTTTGTTCTGTTTCTTCTTTAAACCATGCAGAAAATAGGTTATTTATTCCAACTTGTATGAAATCATAAGGCTTTTAAAGTGTCTACTTTCTTTCTAGTCTGGAATGCCGAAGGCTATCTGCCTTAGGCAGCTTGAAGCAGGAGCCCGGTAACCCGGATATAGCGGGCTTTCGGGCAGAGATGGAAATCTAAAAAATGAGTTATCCGGAAGAGAGATCTCCGGGTAAGCAATATTTAACAGATATTGCTTGAAAAATATATAAGAAATGAATTAAGAAGTTAACGTAAAAAACTTAGTGAATACTCATCTGGTTACGCTTTCGGACCAATTATCCAGTTCAAAATTCTCCCGTTTTTCTGATCTTTTGAGGTCTCACAGAGCATTTTCCCATCGTGCATGTGACATTCACAGGAATAAGAGACTCTATTTTCCTTTCCCAGGTGTTTGAAATGCAACTTGCAGTACCCTTCTGCGCAGCCTAGTCCATACTTGATCCAGCCCTCAATATCAGCTCCGCCCTCGCAGCTTCCTTCGCATGCGACGAGTTGAATCTCCTTTTCCTCATAAGACTCGATTTTCGAGGGAGCCTGGTGGCCTTTTTTGTACATTCCTTTTTCTAAGTGCTGGGCTTGAAGCATAAGGTCCTCGCCGGTATTATTCAGGATCTTCAACTGCAAACCATCAGTAATATCTGTAGTTTCGGTTTCTTGCATTCTCGATTACCCCGACAAATGAATAATTCATAGAACTTTGGATAAGCAATTGCCTCTAAGAAATAAAAAAGTATCTAATATATCCGGAGCACGCTGTAAAAAATCAGTTCTTCCCGGAAAATATGTGCCTACCGTCTCAGTCAGTGCAGATGCAGGGCTTTTGCCTGCATCTGGGACATACACCAGGATATTTTTCCAGGAAAGCTTCTTCAAGATCAACTTCATAGAGGTTGGCAAGTGCCCCGATCCAGGGGAAACAGTCTGCGAGCTCTTCTCTAATATTTTCGGGTTCTTCCCTGCGGATAGCTTCGGCAAGTTCCCCAACCTCCTCAACCAGCCAGAGCATTGTGGCTTTGCCTCCTCTTCTCCTGTCATTATGGGCATACAGTTCCTGCATCAGTTTCTGAAATTCGGAAATTTCCATTGCCTTCCCCTGCTTCCTGAATATATTTTCTGACCTTTTTCTCTGGCTTCAGAGCCTTACAGGAAGTTTCCTCTCTCTCAGGTACTCTTTCACTTCCCGTATCGAATACTCTTTGAAGTGAAAGATACTTGCTGCAAGAGCCGCATCGGCTTTTCCTTTGGAGAAACCTTCGTAGATGTGCTGAGGATTTCCGACTCCTCCAGAAGCTATGATCGGGACATCCAGTTCTTCGGAGAGCTTTTTTGTAATAGGCAGGTCGTAGCCGGCGCAGGTTCCGTCCCGGTCCATACTGGTAAGCAGGATTTCTCCTGAGCCCAATTTTTCTGCCTTTCTGGCCCACTCCACCGCATCTATTCCTGTAGCCTGCCTGCCTCCATATATCACTACCTCGTACCATGCAGGAGTCCCGTCTTCAAGTTCCAGTATGGTCTTGTCAGGGTTATTCTTAATGTCCTTGTTACGTTTACAGTCAATAGCAGTGACAATGCACTGGGCTCCGAATATGTCAGAAGATTCTTTGATAAAATCAGGATTCTTAACTGCCGATGTGTTGACAGAAACTTTGTCTGCTCCGGCCCTCAGAATCTGGCGGATAGCATCAATTGAGCTTATCCCGCCCCCTACCGTAAGGGGAATAAAAACCTCGTCTGCGGTCCTTTCAATCACATCGATCATGGTTTCCCTTCCATGAGCAGATGCTGTGATGTCCAGGAAAACAAGCTCGTCTGCGCCCTCTTCATTGTAGCGCTTGGCGAATTCCACGGGATCTCCGGCCTCTTTCAAGTCCACAAACTCCACACCCTTGACAACGCAGCCGCCTGCCTTATCAAGGGTCACATCAAGGCATGGTATGATTCTTTTGGTGAGCATCAAGGGATAATAAATTTAACTGCTATTAAAAGCTTATCTAAGTATGCAGGAACACACTCTCAGGTTTTCCGTTAAAAGAAAAGGAAGTAGACAGTAGATATGAATTCAAAAAAAGAATTCTGCGCGCTCTAACCGAAAATATTTATCACACGGGCACCTTCAAGTTTGGACATCTCCACCTCCGAACATTCCAGCACCCTTTTTCTAATCCTTATTCATTGGTCATCGGTTAAGGAAAAAGTATCAATCTTGCTATCGATTTTATATAATTTAACTATATTAAACTCACACAATGGTACTTCAGTCATCCG
>JADGNM010000155.1 GCA_017883485.1 Methanosarcina sp. | reverse complement strand
TCAGTAAACTTTGATTTTGGTCCCCGTTTCCCCATGTACGAATATATATTAGACATATTATATAACATCAATCGAATACAAATTGACGACCAATAATTTGCGGATATTTTATTGTAAAAGCCATCGTAACATTTTGATTTCTTCAAGAATATGTGTGCATTTGAGACATTTGAGAATGTATTTTAAACAGTTCATCACATAGTTAAGATGTCATATCATCTGAGTTCTTTTCGTCCAATCTTTTCTTTAACCAGTATAAAGTCATAAGAACCAATATTACCATTCCCATGATTTCAGGCATGTGAGTTTCTGTGAACCCGGGTTGAAAGGATTGTTCAAACATTTTCAATAAATACTCCAGTCCAGAATAATCATTGTGATCTTTAGGGAAACTCAATCCGTGCAAAGGCCAGAAAAAAGTTCGAGGAGATGCCCACATCTGGTCTTCAAAAAGGTGGAAAAAGGAACCTGTAGCAAGAGCTATGACCTTAATATCCCTCCTTTTTTCGTACAGGTATAAACCTGTAAGCAAGAGAAGGAAAGAAAACAGAAGAGTATGGCCTATAATACGTCCATTTGCAATGCTGGAAGCAAAAATTATCCTTCCGATAGGCTTGTCCACCAAATCAGGCAGGAGAGCCCCAATTGCCAGATATCTCGGGTCTATTACAGTCCTTAGTCGAGGTATAAAAAATACAAGCCCGAAAAATATACCCAATGTAATGCCTAGATGTCCAAAGAGAAGCATCGAGTATTTAACTGTTCTTCATTTATATCTATATATCGTCCAATTCTTTATAACCTAATTTGACATAGGAACAAACAGAGGAGCTAAAACAAGCAATTGGATCTCTAAGAACTGATTAACCTTATCTGCGCGTTAAATGCATTGCCAGTGGTTCCAAACTAAAATTATGGATGAAAAAATAAATTTCGATCGGGATTTTTAACTTGCCCACGCTATTTTGCGATAAACCTTACATTTCATGACGCGGAAATTTGGAAGCATTAAATGGAGCGCACGATCAAAAAAAAAATAATGGAATTAGAAAATGTGAACATCAGGAAAAAACTGGAATTTCAGCCTTCAGTTTGTCAAAACGGAATTCCCCAGAGAGGATACCATTTTTCCACATTCTTTTCTACAGGCATTTCTTTTTCCATGTCTGCCCTGAGCCTGAATTCAAAGGGACTATCCCTCTGATTGCCTGAAAGAGGAATAAAAGGATAGTAGGTTCCCTGCTTGAAGTTGTAGATCCAGTAAACTACTTTTCTCCCATCGGTTTTTCCCTGACTTACTGCTGCTCCGGCTTCCGGTTCGCTGTCAAACCTGTAAATGGCACAGAGTATTTGCTCTCCAAAGCCGTGTTCTTCAAGGGTCTGGCTTACGAGGTGAATGTTTGCAACAAGGTCATCGAAATCAGGGTCTTTGAAAATAGCCCACAAAAAATTGAACTCATCTTTTTCCAGCCTGAATTCGGTTTCCGTCTCTTTTGAGCTGTACTCCAGCAATTCCTGAATTTCTTTTCTGGCAGATTCGTAGGCTGATGCGCCTACTGGCTTAAAACAAATCCCTGCATACCCTGATGGTTTCAGGCCCAGACTGCTTTCCAGAGTGATGCTGGCTGTGGAGATTGCAAAGAGCCTTTCGCTTTTTGCTTTCGGAAGCCTGCTACTCCCGAGGACTGCATCCATAAAATCCCGGAAACCCATTTAACATATCTCCTTAGCTACCTACTCTAATCAACTTATCTGTGTATTTTAACGCATTTCCTGCTGCATCTTTTCAAGTTTAGCTATCCTTTTATCCACAGATGGATGAGTGGAAAAGAGATCCATGAACGAAGAACCGGAAATTGCAGGGATGATGAAAAAAGCATTCATTCCCTCCATTTTCCTCAAGTCTTCCCTGGGGACTCTGTCCATAAGCCCGCTTATTTTCATGAGGGCAGATGCAAGGTCTGACGGCTGCCCGGTAATTATTGCCGAACCCCTATCTGCAGAATATTCCCTGTATCGGGAAAGGGCACGGATCAGCAGGAAGCTGACAACCCATACTACTATTGAAATTAACCAGACAAGCAAAAGACTGCCGCCGTCCCGCCGTCTATCTCCTCCCATGTTAAAGTAAAGGCTGTAGCGGACAAAGTAGAAAGCTAGTGTTGAAATGAAACTGGCAATCGTCAGGACTGCCATATCTCTATTCTTAACGTGGCTTAGTTCGTGGGCAAGCACTGCCTCAAGTTCGGCTGAAGAGAGTTTCTTCAGAATTCCTGTCGTAACTGCGACAACAGCTTTATTCGGGCTCCGGCCTGTTGCAAAAGCGTTTGGGACCTCTGTACTGACAATTGCTACCTGAGGTTTCGGTAAGTCAGCTATTGCACAGAGCCTGGTGATCATCCCATGAAGTTGCGGTTCTTCACTTTCAGAAACAATATGTGCCCCGGTTGTCCAGAGTACCATTTTATCCGAATAAAAATATTGAATACCCATGAAGAGACCAATAAATAAAATCATGACGATCGAAGGTGCTCCATAGTACGAAAGAAATGCCAGGAAAAAGAGGTAAACTACTGCAAGAAGAAACATCGTGAACAGCATCCTTCCCTGAAGCCCTAAATCTCGTTCCCACTTTATTTTCATATTTTATTTCGCCTATCCCACTTTATTTTCATATTTCATTTCGCCTATTATTTGATAGATTGAATATAGTAAAGTTCAGATCAAATGACAATTAAATTTAGGTTAAATAATAATTGAGTTCAGGTTAAATAAGCTTATAGATAAAATAACCTGTGGTTAAACGTATTAAAGGTTTATTCATGTACGAGCGGTATAAGCCCATTCAGCCTACAAACTGGAATTGCCGAATCTCGTGTATTGACCCCGACGAAAGTTATTAAAACTACAAAACATGATGAACAAAAGATAAAAGAGCGCCAGATTTATAGAGGCGTTCTAATTCTAGAATATTGTTTACTTAGTAATACCAGCCAAATCGGCCTGAAAAAAAGAACGACGGCGGCAATGGTTAGGGCAGTATAATAATCAGGGTGAATGGTAAATGACTGAAATTAAACAAAAAGCACTGACTATATCCTTAATATTAATAATATTGCTTGCGACCCTGGCATCCTCGGTGGCGGCAGCTCCTCTAGGGACATCGGAAACCGCAACAGTAAAAGCAGCAAAAAGTTGGATTGGAGTTAAAGTCGTACATCCAGGCAATTCCAGATCGGGTATTGATTGCTCTCACTTAGTATATCAAGTATACAAGCAAGTCGGAGCCAAAGGCATAGTTTTTGAAACTGTAGCCAATATGAAAAAAGATAAGTATTATGTTACCACAAAATCACCAAAACCCGGAGACGTAATCTTTTGGAAAAAGGTCGTCACAAAAAACGGCAAAAAATACTGGCTTGACAGTCATGTGGGGATATACATAGGAAGTGGCAAGTTTATACATGCATCTAATGAAATAAGAAAAGTTACCACAGATAGTATTAATGGTATCTACAAAGACGGAATGCCGTACTATGCAAGATGGTCGAATAAGTAAAAGCCCATCAAAGTGAAGCTCATCCAAATAAGAGCCCATTCAAATAAGAGCCCATCCAAATAAGAGCCATTCAAACTATATAAAATCCAAAGAGCAACTTTACTTTAGTTGCTCTGTTTTTTCAATGCTCTCTTACTCAAGCAGATAGCCACCTTACTTTACTGTTATATATCCGGACTTTGTTACCGAATTGCTACCTTTTGTGTTTTTAACTGTCAGACTAACAGTATATTTCCCTGCTTTACTGTATTTATGCACAGGGTTCCTGGCTGTAGACGGACTGCTCTTATCGCCAAAGTCCCAGAGATACGATGCGGGTGACCCGGTGCTCTTGTCGGTGAACGCAACTGTTAGCTGTGCTTTCCCGGATATCGGGGATGCAGAGAATGCAGCAACAGGAGGTTTTAATGCGTTCACCGTGATATAGTCGGATCTTACGACCATATTACTGCCTGCTGCGTTACTTACTGTTAAGCTAACGGTGTATTTACCGGCTTTAGCGTATGTGTGTACAGGATTCTTTCGGGTTGAATTTTTTGTTCGGTCTCCAAAGTTCCAATTCCATAAGTTTGGCGTGCCTGTACTTACGACATTAAAGTCAACACTCAATGGTGCATATCCTGTAGTAACGTTACTGCTGAAGTTCGCAGT
The DNA here is from genome assembly GCA_017883485.1 of Methanosarcina sp. Lineage (GTDB taxonomy): Archaea > Halobacteriota > Methanosarcinia > Methanosarcinales > Methanosarcinaceae > Methanosarcina. Next base: position 2,214 of record JADGNM010000155.1, on the reverse strand, counting down.
GGGAAGTACCGGCATCGATACATTCGACTCTGATTTTGAAGCATATCCTGTATTTCCGTCAGAGCCTATATTGACCCTGCCTCCGTTGGGTTCGGGCTCGTTAAAATAGTCCGACAGCGGATAACCGGTATCGATGCACGGGGAACTTACGCTGTCATTTACCCAATTGACCCCATTCCAGCGTCCCGCTTTTGACTTTAAATGGTAGTTATGGTTCTTCTGGTCTGCAAAGAGCGGGGCTGCATAGATATCGGTCGTTGAGCTTGCATTTCTATAATTCCCGCCAGCATTATTGTAAAGGCAATTATTATCCAGCGTGACGGTATGCGAATCGGGAAGATTGTTGATCACTGCATATCCTGTCCCGCCTGAGTCTTTTGTGCGTTTCAGGGTGTTTACTATTATGTTGTTGCGGACAAACGTTGTATACCCTGTACCTGTGGGTGAAAGTTCAGTGCCTGCATGAACATCTGTAGGATACATATGGACAACGGCTGCATTATATACCCCGTCAAAGACATTATTTTCGATAAGGGTATCATAGAATCCACATGCTACTATACCTCCTACCCAATCAATACTCGGATTGGTGCCGGTACTGTAGAAAATATTGTGGTGAATGTGGACATTCTGAGCCCCCTCCTTTGGATAAGCAGCTCCATAACCTATCATCCAGATTCCGGGACCATAAGTGTTGTTGATTATATTATCATATACTTCTACATCGCTGACGGCACCTCCTGTCGACTTCTCGATCGGATCCCAGGACCGCCTGCACTCCAGTGATAAAAGGAATCGATTACGTTGTCATGGAGTTTTACATTTTTGGAGTTCCAGATTCTTAGAGCGCTATTGGTCCTGCAGGTAATGCGGTTGTTCCATGCCTCCACATTATCACATCTGATCGCATACATGCCGTCGTGCCCGAGCTTGTAAATAGTGTTGTTGTAAAACTGAACGTTTTTACCCTGGTTTATTCTTAGCCCGTCTCCAGTTCCATCATGCATATACATGTTGCATACTTTCACGTTATTACAGTAAGTAAAGTACATTACATTGTAGTACCCTTTTCCCAATGTAATTTCACTATTACCGGCATAGTTCACATTGACCTCAAAACCCCTTACAGTAATATTGACATTTCCCGAACTGCTCTTCTGCTGGATCAGGGGTTTCATCGTATCCCAGCCCGCATGGTCAGCCAGTTTGATCGCTGCAGAAGAGTCTCCTTCAAGAATCGTATCACTGCCAATCAGGATAGTGTCGTTGATTACATATGTGAATGGCCCTTTTAAATGGACAGTTGTGTATCCGGGATTGCCTGAAATAAACTGAAGAGCCTGATTAATCTGTATCTGGTCATTTGTCCCACTGCAATTAAAGTCGCCACTGCCATCACCTGACACATAAATTATCGGCGGCGTATAACATAATGCAACCGGGGCATTTGCTAATATAAAAAAACAAGAGAGAGATAAGATCATCTGTGTTCGGTCTTTCGTCTACCCCACCCCCCCAATAGCTTTATATCCAAAGCTACTTTTCCACTTGTGAAATCCGGAGACATCTCCAGATTTTATAATCGGCCAGTAAGCTCAGTCGGGAATCTCCTTTGTCATGATATAAGTTACCATTTGAGGGCTAAGCCTGCTCTCCCTTGAAATTTTTGCTTTTATATCCTCAGCTGATTTACCCTCAAGTTTCATTTCCTTTATTCTTTCAAAAACTGAGGACGAAATGTCGAAATATTCGTTAATGTCTTTCCTGTGACCCCAGACATCTCCTTCGATAAGCTGGACCCTCTGCATTTCAAGGAACGTTTGGATGGACTTTGAGACTGTACGCCTGTAAGACTGCGGCAACTGGAGTGCCTCAAGCTTCGGGCAGGTATCAACAAGTCCGAAAACATCCTTGTTCGACGGCCTGAAAGCCAGATGAACAATGCGTTCATTGGGATTTAGAGTAAAAATTTCCTCTCTTGAACTAACTACTCGAATTTTAATGTTTTTTCCCCCACTCCAAAGTTTTTTTGAATTTTACATTAATACTACTAGATTATACTTATTATATAAATTTATCTTAATAAACTAACATTATTTATATAGTATTCTTTATTTTTTGGTCGTCCAGCGTTATATGATTGGTGTTTTGAAGCACTTAAATGTTAGAAGATTTCTTAGTGTCCACTTTGAATCTGTAATCCCTGCTTCTCTT
>JADGNM010000154.1 GCA_017883485.1 Methanosarcina sp. | reverse complement strand
GAGAAGCAGGGATTACAGATTCAAAGTGGACACTAAGAAATCTTCTAACATTTAAGTGCTTCAAAACACCAATCATATAACGCTGGACGACCAAAACATTGCTGGTAGAAAAAAAATTGTCGAAGGCATTGATCAAATATGGCTGGCGCAAAAAATAAGATCGATACGTCGTTCCTGACTCAGCTCGATAAATACACACTCCCTCTCAAAAATAGAGTAACAGCAGTTTACTCAGGGAATCATAGCTCAACAAAGAAGGGATCAGGGCTTGAGCTTGTGGATCACAGAAAATACAATCCCGGGGATCCACTAAAAAAAATTGACTGGAACCTCTATGCGCGTACTGAGAAACTGTACATATGCAGGTTCGAAGAGGACAAAACCCTGAACATGGTCATCCTGCTTGACGCTAGCAGCAGTATGCTCTTTCCGGACAATAATCCGAATAAATTCGAGTATGCATCAACGATAGCCATAGGAGTCTCATTACGTCGTAATGAGATGCAACGACCAGTATATGATTGCAACATTTGCGGATAATGTAGATTATACCAGGGTCCACAAAGGAAGAGACGAATTCCTTCGGACTATTGACAATTTATCCACAATTTCGGTTAATGGAAAGACGAAACTTGCAGACTCGGCGGACTTTCTACACTCAAGGATAAAATCAAAATCAATGGTCTTAATAATCTCAGATTTTCTTGACAATCCCGATTCTATCCGATATTCTGTCCAAAGGCTTTCCAGACATGAACTTGTCCTTGTGCATCTCTATGACGAAGCTGAAATTGACCTGCCCGAAACCGTGGACGGTATAGTCAAATTTGTCGACAGTGAAACAAACGAGGAAGTCAATGTCTCAGTTGGCCTTCAGTTCAAAAAAGAATATGTCGCCGAATACGGGAAACATGTGGCTGAGCTGAATAGAATCGCATACGATTTTAAAATTCCATACTTTAATATCAGCATCAAGAACCATCCCATTGATGCTGTCCTTACGATCGTAGGTGGAAGGTGATCCTGCCTATGGACTATGAATTCCCCCTGGGTTTGGCTGCTCTTGCAGGCATAATCCCCCTGACGATAGTATATCTGCTTAAACCCCGGCCAAAACAGGTAATCTTACCTTCTTTAATGTTTGTTCAAAAAATAAGCCAGAATGTACTCGATTCCAGGCGGAAAATCACTAAAAAAATAACAGACCCACTCTTCTTCTTACAGCTTCTCGCCCTGATCACTGTATCTATTGCTATTGCAGGCCCGATGCTTGATGATATTTCGAAAAATTCGAAAAGAGTTTTAATCATAATAGACTCGTCAGCCAGCATGACAATACCGGACAGGATCGACAATGCCAGATCCGCAGCAATAGACAGTCTCGGGGAAGAAAACACGATTATCGCTGCAGAAAGCATTCCTGTAGTGCTTGCAAAGGCTGTCGATGAAGCAAATGCAAAAGAAATTATCAGCAGCATGAAAGCCAAAAATACCCCCTCTGATGTACCTAAATCTATCCTGACAGCCGTAAACGATAAAGAAAACCAGAATACAAAAATTGTAGTCATATCCGATTTCGAAAACTGGGTAGGGAGGGCACCGGAAACTTATATAAAAATCGCGAACGCCCAAAACATGCAGCTTGAGTTCCTGCAGGTAGGCAGGCCGACTCCAAACTGTGCAATCGTAAGCGGATATCTGAAAGACCGAAACGATGGAACATATGAGTATACATGCACCGTCAAAAACTCCAACAATAAGAGTGCAAAGCTCGATGTCCAGCTGGAAAGCAAATCAGGTCTTTTCTCCCCTCAAAAGATAAGCAACCCAATCTCCCTTGATGGGTTCGGAGCTCAGCAAATAAAATTTTCCAGTATTCCTGAGGGAGAATCAACTGTGGAAATTCTCAATAAGGATGAAGTGCCCTGTGATAACCTTGCCTATATTTCCATCCCTGAACTTACACCAAAAAAAATCCTTCTTTTAACAGACCTTAACCCTGCTGTCAGCAAATCCCCTCTGATGACAGCACTTTCTTTGATACCTGATACTGCTGTCGATGTACGGTACGACCTTCCGGAAGATGTCGAAAAATACGATACCTTTGTTATAGACTGCGAACAGAAACCGCTGTCAAAATCTGTTGTCGAAAAAGTAACTACCTATGTGAAAAATGGGAAGGACCTGATAGTTATAGGAAACGGATGCCTGTATAATTCTTCGGAAATGCACGGACTTAATCCTGTCCTTCCCGTAAATATTGTCTCAATCAAAGAAGACAACAGTCATACAATCGAGACAGCCGGAAGCGGGAAACACATTTTTGAGGACGTTTCGTTTAATGAAGTATATTTGCACAGGTACCTTATTGCAGTCCCGCGTGAAAACGCAGCAGTACTTGCCGAGTTAAAAGGAGTCGGGTCCGTTGTCTCTACATGGAATATTAACAACGGGACAATAACCTACGTTGGCCTGAGTGATAGCACTGAAAACGATGCCTGGAACAATTTCCCTACTATTCCCACTTACCCGGTGTTCTGGGTAAAGCTTCTTAAGTATATCTGGGGGATTGATGATATCACTGAAACAAATCTAAACACAGGCAGATACCAGGCATTTGACCAGGAAACAAGGATCAAGACCCCTGGGGAAACAATCAACAGCAAATTTATCTACTATGACGAGTGCGGACTGTACAGCCTGAACCAGAAAACTGTTGCTGCCAATCTCTATGATTCAGCCGAATCAAACACTTTTACGGAAAAAAGATTAAACCTGGAAGGTGAGAATGCAGAAACTCAAAACGAAAGTCTGCAGACCAGATCTGCTGATGAAGCTCGGAAATACCTTATTTACGCCCTGCTACTGCTGCTTGTCATTGAAAATATACTCATGCTCAGGAGGAAAATCATATGACTTTTGATTTTCTATATAAAAAGGAATTACTCCTCTTGATTCCTCTGGCAATATTCTTACTCCTGGGCTTAAGAAAAAAAACCAGTAAAAAACATCTGTTTTCCCATTTGCTTGTCGCATTCCTTCTGGTCCTGGCGCTTGCAGCTCCTTATTCTGCAGAGATAACTAACCCCAAAACCAACCAGTCCAGGATAACTATAATTTCTGACGAAAGCGAAAGTATGGAACTGCTTCAGAAAGGGATTCCGGAAAACATATCAGAGAACTTAAATAGTACAGTCCCTGTTACGGTTACAACTGTTTCCGGAGCGCATACAGCTCTTGGAGATGCTATTCTTCAGGAGGCTTCCCCTGACAACTATGTGCTGGTAGTGTCAGATGGGCAAAGCAATTCAGGGACTTCGGTTGAAGATGCACTTTCCTACTGTTATAAGAATAACTTTCCCGTAGCCGGACTCGTCCCGCCTATTCTTAAAGAAGAGCTCAGTGTCGAGGTTGAGGGTGAAAACGAGCTTGTAATCGATAATGAGGCTGTTTTCAAGATTAACATCCGAAAATCTACTGAAAACAAAATGAGTTACCAGGTAAGAGTTACAGTTGATAACGAGCAGGTAATAGAAAAGGAAATTACCCAGACCGGAAGAGAAGAAAGCGTTAATTTTAGCTATAGGTTCAAAACACTGGGACCCCATGCCGTAAAAGCAACCCTGCTTCCTGCAACGATAGGTGTGAAAAAACTGGATTATTTCGAGAACAACAACCAGTATATGAAAAGCATATACGTGACCCCGAAGCCCAGGGTCCTTTTTGTTACTAACGAACCGGATTCACCTTTGGCAAATATATTGAATAAAGTTTATGATGTGCGCTTTTCCAGGCTATATGATTCTCTCGAAGGTATCGATGCAGTCATACTCGACAACCAGGCTGCATCGACAAATCCGGATTCTGAAGTCGAAGCCCTGAGAAAATATATCATTAACGGGGGCGGCCTGGTAGTTGTCGGTGGGGATTCATCTTTTGATTATCCAGCTCAGAACACATATCAAAACACAAAATTTGAAGAACTACTTCCGGTCACGTCCAAACCTTCCAGCTGGAGGGGCGGGAGGAACATCGTTCTTATGCTTGATGTCTCGCCCAGTACGCTGCAGAGCAATAACATAGGAGGAAGCATTTTAGATGATATACTGTCTAATGCAGTTGTTCTTCTTGAAAGCAGTCTCTTAAAAGATGCGAGGGTGGATGTAATTACATTCGGGAGTAAAGGGCAGGATACTACGAACGGTTTCGTGGATATGTCCAAAGATTCAAACAGATTGTGGCTCGGGAGCAAAATTAGCAAAATCAGCCCTTCAGGAGATTCAACATCTCTTGAACAGGGATTATTAACTGCTAGCGGGCTGCTTGAAGCACAGAACGGGAGTGCAAAAGCTGAAATTGTAATAATTTCCGATGGCGGAATCGGCAATATGGGTGAAGGGGATAATAGGTTTGAACGGGCAGTTAATTGCGCGGACGATCTCTGCAAGAGCGGGATAGGTCTTCATTTCGTTCATGTACACGCCCCGAAAACAGATATCAGTGAGTCCACTTCCAGTGGCAAATACTATGCTGAGATCCTTATGGGAAACGTAAACTTGCCCGAAAACTACATTAGAATAAAACCGGGACAGAGGGTGAATGGCAGCTTTTCGGAAAAACCCGACGAATCTAAAGATACGGAAGAAAACTATTCAAGCGGCTCACTAATAATTTGTGATCCCAAACATTTTATTACCAGGGATATTTCCGAGATAAATCATGACCTTTTAGGCTATAATGAAGTGACTCCAAGGCCTGAGGCAAACCGCCTCGTAATAACAAGACTCGGAAAACCAGTAATCACAGTCTGGAGGCTGGGCCTTGGCCGCGTTGCTGCAATTACAACTGATAATGGTTACGGCCATGGTATCCCATGGGCACCTTCCCTGTACTCAGGAAATGACAGTCTTATAATTACAAGAACTCTAAACTGGGCAGTTGCAGAGGCTGAGACATCCGAGAATATTCAGCTAAAAGTCCCTGACCTTAAAGTAAACCAGCCTGGAAGAATCCTGATTACTGCGAAAAAAGGAGGAGCTCCGGAACTCTATTTTGACAACAAACCTATGGAAATTACGCCTGTAGGAAATAACATGTACGAGTCATATGTCACTCCTGATGTATTCGGCCTCCACAAGATCTCAGAAAAACCTGCCGGCACAAACCAGACTGGAAAAACCGTACCTTCAACATTCGGCATCGATGACGCGCCCTGGAGACCTGCAACTGCAAACTGTCCCGATGAATATACCTATATCGGTGAGAACCCACTTTTCAGGACAGCCCTGCTCGAAAATGGCGGGAAAATCTACACTCAGAGCGATCTTTATTCACGGATAACAACTGACTCCATAACAAGTACTGAGAAGAAAGCCACGACAAAAGCCACGTATGCGAAATACATCCTTGTTCTGGCTTTTTTCATATACCTGATATATACAGTGTATCACACGTATAATACCCGAATGAAATGAGCTGAATTACGAATTTTATTTCACCCCAACTCTTTTATTTGAATTTTTCATACAAAAAATTTCGTAGTTCAGCCGCACAAATTACAATTTTTTTCGAAAACTAAAAAGGTTTTTATTCTCAAAACCCAAAATACAGAATGAATATTTTCCATGAATATTCGTTAGGGGGAAGTAAAATGACTGAAATGGGTACAACCACAGAAGTGATAGTTCCGTATACTGTATCAAATGTCGAGAAATGTATGTGTCCAAAGTGTCCTGTCCAGGCTGGCAGTTCATGTGCACAGGAAAAAATTGGAAATTTAAAAAATGAAATGAATAATTTATCGGGAAATGAAGCTCCAGATACTCAAAACGTTCCTGGAGTCTACTGTTCGTCAGGTGAGGCTACCTGCACAGATCTGGATCCTAACGAAGAATGCATGTGTAAGACCTGCGAAGTCTGGGTAGGGTACTGTCTGGAGAGAGGTACACCAATGATGTATTTCTGCAATAACGGTAAGGCTGGTAGTTTAACTAAATTGGGTTGATTTTTCCAGAATAAGGCAACCTGATTCTCTTTAGGACTTACGCAATTGAAGGAAAAATCAATAATATAGGCTTAACTGTGTCAAAAGTTTATTAAATCACAGTATCTATTGTACTTGATTTTGTGCCTCAAGTCTTAAGTCCTATCTCTTATTTTTGCGATGATAGTAGTATGTTATTCTATCTTATGACCATCTTTTTATCTGTATCCAGAATGTGCACCTTTGTAAGACTTATTTGCCTTGCCCATTAATGTTCCGTCAGGGTCTTCGCGCTGACACCAGTAACTGATGGCAGCCGATTTTGGCACATAACCGAAGACCCCCCACAACGGCGGATTAGATTACTTCTCATTGGTCATCGGTTAAGCACATTATTACGCCACCCATTACTGTTTTTTTCTTTTCTCCTAATTTTGCTTATTCAAACCATTCGTCTCTAAACCGCTC
>JADGNM010000153.1 GCA_017883485.1 Methanosarcina sp. | reverse complement strand
TTACTCCAATAGCTGTCATCGATTTCACTGCAAAGATAATATTTGGCGTATGAGGTCAATGATGATGCTTTACTTGGTAATGTGACATAGTCAAGCTAAATGTACTCATTAAATTAAGAGCTCCCGCGAAATACAAGGTAAGAAAAATTAGAAATAACTATACTCTTTCTGAAAATTACATCTTTATTCAAATTTTCCTCAGAATAGGGAGAAACTGTTAGCCTTTGAAAGCTCCTGAACATTTCTGTCATTGTAAAATTGTGGTACCTTTTATTTCGAGCAAATCGGATATTCGATTGAGCATTTCCCTTTTATTGTGAATTTGAATAGCAATCCGTGCATATTCAGTCTCAAGATCATTTATTTCCCTTTGTAATTGCATCGCTTGCGCACGCAACCCTTCTTCTGTGAGATTATTATACATCGAGACTACATCCCCAAAAGTAAGAATTATTATATTATTTATCTCAGAATGTAGTTTAAGTTTACCAATTTATTGTCTCTGCCTGTTTTGAGTGATGCTGTTTATATTGGCAAAATCCGAACCATGATTTAATGCATGACTAATCCGAAAACAACCCTTATCCTTTATCAGTAGAACAAATTATATTTTCAATCAGTAAAAATCTCGTGATTGCAATCCATTATCAGAAACCCTATTATATTTAGAATTCGAGATTCAGAGAACTGATTTTGAGTGTTTAGATCGTTATTGACAAGCTAAAACTAGATAATTCTTATACGATATATAATTATTGAGTATACAGAATTAAATTAAAATATTGTATCTTGGACCTTATTCCTCATTTTCGAGTTCCTAGAGCAGGAACATTTTTTAAATAAATAGTTCAGATAATGTAAAATATTATAAGTTTAATCAGGCAGATGGCACTTTTAAACAGCTCTCTACAAATTTGATCTTTACAAATCGGCTTTCAGAGATTCAAATAAAGAGAATGCTTATTTCTATAACGAGATCATTTGAGGCTTGCTATAATGACAGAAAGAAGGACATTAAGGATACATAAAAGGTTAGGATAGGCGAATTTCAAATGCTAATAGGAATCGATGTCGGAGGAACCACCACGGATGCGGTGCTAATCCGGAACGGAGAAGTATGCAGTACTGCCAAGGTTTCCACTGAGCCCGGAAATCTTTTAAACTCACTGCTTGAAGCCCTTGATGCGGTCAGCAGAGATATCCCTCCTGAGCAACTGGAAAGGGTTGTTTTTAGCACGACCGTAATAACAAACCTCATCGCTGAAGGCAAAACCGATAGAGTGGCTCTTTTACTCATTCCTGGTCCAGGCATTAATCCTGCAAGCTATACTTTTCCTGACAGCTTTTATCTCAAAGGAGCTATGGATTACAGGGGAAGGGAAATCCAGCGCCTGGACGCAGCTGAGATTCGAGAAACAGTGGACCGGGTCCGGGGAAGGGGGTTCTCAAGGGCTGCCGTTATAAGCAAATTCGGACAGAGAAATCCTTTTCACGAACTCATGATAGAGGAAATATTCAGGGAAACCTATCCGGAGTGCAAACTGGAACTTGGGCACAAAGTTTCGGGGAAACTGAATTTCCCAAGAAGGATCGCAACTACAATGTTTGCCTCGGCTACTCGGGATCGGTATAAGGAGTTTGTTGAAAAAGTTAGAAAAGCCCTTGAGGAGAGAAATATCAGGGCTCCTGTATATATACTGAAAGCCGACGGTGGGACCCTTCCTTTTGAGAAATCGCTGGATCTTCCTGTAGAAACTATTTTCTCGGGCCCTGCTGCCAGCACAATTGGGGCTCTTGCCCTTACTCCGGAGGGGGAGACATCCGTGGTGGTGGATATAGGAGGAACCACTACAGACCTGGCATTAATTCTTTCAGGAAAGCCCCTTTTAGCTTCCAAAGGCGCGAAACTTGGAAGCTTCCTGACACACATACGGGCTTTTGCAGTCCGCTCTATAGCTGTGGGAGGGGACAGCATTGTAAGGGTTAGAGATTCAAGCAGCGGTAAAAAGGCAATCTCTGTCGGTCCTGAAAGGGTAGGCCCTGCTTACTGTATGGGAGGAAATGATACTACTCCGACTGATGCTCTGAAGGTGCTCGGGCTTATTGAGGTTGGGAATATCGAGCGTGCAAGGGAAGCGATTGCAGCCACAGCTTCCAGACTGGGGAAATCCGAAACCGAAACCGCATCCCTTATAGTGGATAAAACTACGCAGATTATCGCTGAGGCAGTCAATGAGATGTTTCTTGAATGGGAACAGGAGCCTGCTTACAGGATATGGGAAGTTCTCCAGGAGAAGAAGGCAAGGCCTCAAAACGTTGTAGGAATCGGAGGCGGGTCAAGGGGTCTTATTGCAGGAATCGCAGAAAAACTTCGTGCAGAACCTACTATCCCTGAGTATTCTGAAGTAGGAAACGCCATAGGGGCAGCCGTTGCCAGGCCCACGCTTACTCTGAACCTGCACATCGATACCGAACAAAAAGTATATTCAGTCGCAGAAAAAGGAGAAATTGTCAACCTTGACGTAACCGGTATCGGCAATTTCAACAAGATGCGCTTAAGTGAGGCTGAAGCCCTAGCTGCAGAACTGCTCAGGAAACGTGCGGAAAATTTTGGAATTTCAGAGTATGCGGGTGAAGCCGAGATTGTTAATAGTGAAGTTTTCAACGTTGTCAGCGGCTGGTACACTGTAGGGAGGATTTTTGATGTGGATATGCAGATTCCGGCGGGTCTGATCCCCGAATGGAAGAGGAGGGAGAATGTATGAAGTTAGGGCTTGGAAAGATAAAGGACGCACTGAGAGGCGGGACTGAAAAAGAACCTGAATCATTGGAAGGAGTTAGAATAGGATTGGAAAGAACCGGACAGGCATCGGAGAAGGGATCGTTCTCTCCGGCAGACCGCACCAGAGCCGAAAAGACAGGCCTTATTTTCTTCCCGGCTTTCGACTGGGCCATCTCTCCGACGCATCCGGAAAGGGAAGAACGCCTTCTCTATACAAGAGACCAGATCTTTGAAGAAGGCCTGATGGATCTGCCTGAAATCGCTGAATATAAACCTCGTCTTGCAGATTACAGGGATATTGCCAGGGTTCATTTCTGTGTTCCTGACATAAAGACCCAGGCTACAACTCCCCACCTTATTGCAGCAGGCAGCTGCCTCGTTCTTGCAGATGCTCTTATTAGAGGGGAGGTTAAAAACGCTTTTGCCCTTGTCCGCCCGCCTGGTCATCACGCAATGACAGTCGCTCACGGAAACCGGGGTTTTTGCAATATCAATAATGAAGCAATCCTGGTCGAATACCTGAGAAAAAAATATGGAATCCGCAGGATTGCAATTGTGGATACTGACGTTCACCACGGGGACGGAACACAGGAAATCTTCTACAATGATCCGGATGTGCTTTTTATCTCTTTCCACCAGGATGGAAGGACACTTTACCCTGGATCGGGCTTTATAAATGAGCTCGGAGGTCCGAAAGCCCTTGGCAGGACAATAAATATTCCCCTTCCACCCGCAACCCCGGATGAGGGTATACTCTATGTACTTGATTCTCTGGTGCTGCCAATTCTTGAGGATTTCAAGCCGGAACTTGTCCTGAATTCTGCCGGACAGGATAACCATTATACTGACCCCCTGGCAAATATGCGCTTTTCCGCGCAGGGCTATGCAAAACTTAACGAGAAGCTTGCTCCTGATATGGCAGTGCTTGAAGGAGGCTACGCAATCCAGACCGCACTGCCTTATGTTAACACGGGAATTATCCTGGCTATGGCAGGGCTTGACTACTCCTGTGTCAGAGAACCTGACTTCAAGCCAGGTATGTTTGTCCAGTCAGCAAGGGACAGACAGGCACTGGAAGAGATAGTGGCAGCGCAGCTTAAAAACTGGAAAAACAGAGATAAACTTGTAGAAGCAGAGGTAGCGAAACATGGGGATTTTTACCGCCGGAAAAAACAGATCTTTTACGACACGGATATGATTCAGGAATTTCAGGAAGAAACAGTCCGGATGTGTCCTAATTGCCAGGGCTACATAACCATCGATTCCCACGCTCATAAGAGTACACAAGATATCAGAATCTTTGGAGTGTCCATTCCTATCTACGCTTGTGGCAATTGCCAGGCTGAAGCCAGGGAAGAGTACAGAAAAAGGCTCAATCATCCTGAATACGAGTATGTTTACCTGCAGGATAAAAAAGAAGATGACTATAGGGCATATAATATGAGAACCAAAAAAGAAACAGTTTACTGATAAGCGAGTATACGACTCTTGTTTGTACTCTTTATCTGTTTCCTATTTTTTTTAATTCTATGTTTAGAAATAGTGACTTAATTAATTATTATTTTACAAAGAAGAAGGTGGTTTTAGGAATAACTTACAAAATATATTAATTTTTCTCTTTAATAAACTGTCTGGATTTTGATATTAATTAATTAGGAGTATTGGAAGTTATTCTTATTGTCGAAAGATGTAGTTTTGTCACCTGGGTAGACTGTCAATTGATTAAAGTAAGAATAACTACAAGCAGCCAATGAAAATGTATTTCTCATCTCAACATGATACAAAACTATTGGTTTATCTGAGAGGGAAATCCGAATATAAAGATGTGCTTTACTGTTTTTCGCAGCTTATATAATCTTCTAAAAACATTATTCGAACCAATATGTTTATATTGTATTTGTAATTAATTTCTAATTAATTGTAGAAAGTATCATTTTTAATTTTTTTCTACTTCTATGGAGGAATTAATATAAACAGAATAAAACTTCTATTACTAGCATTTTTAATATTTACATTAGGTTCCTGTGTAGGAACAGCGGCTGAAATTCATGTCCAACCGGGAGCGGGAAATCCCATACAGGCCGCAGTGAACAGTGCACATTCAGGCGATACGATCATTGTAGACCCTGGAAATTATATTGGGAATATTGATATAAGTAAATTGAACGATCTCAATGATCTAGCATTAGTGGCAGCATCTGATGACCCTACAAAAACCGTAATTAGTGCCAACAATTCAGCACCTGCCACAGTTGGTGGTGTAATTACCATTAAATACAAAACTAATGTCAGAGTCAAAGGATTTACTATTATTGGAGCCAGCAGAACCAATGCGGCAGGAGATCCTAACCTGGCAGGAGTTTATCTGTTTCAAAGTAAACAGTGTACAGTTGAAAACAATATCTTTTTGAACGACGGCATCGGAGTGAAAGTGGAAACTGCAACTGGTAACAACAAAGTGCTTAACAATAACTTCACCAGATCTAGCGCAGTTGGGACTGGCAGGGGTTTAACTCTTGATACTGCCGGTAACATAGAGGTTTCTCAAAACTTGATTTCGAACCAGAATATTGGGATTTATTGCAGTAATTGTAGAGGCAGTCTCCTCTCAGGAAACACCATCAGTAACAATGCTAATTATGGTATACAATTAGAAGATTCAAGGAATGTTAACATTGATGGAAATACTTTAAACCTAGACGGACAAGCCGCTGTCTATATGGCACGTTCGGACGGAAACAACGTGACAAATAACAGCGCGCAAATGATAGGTTATCAAGTCAATGTAGCTAACACCAACGTTAACACCAACGCTATTAGTCTTGCAAGTTCCAATTCGAATACAATATCGAATAATCATGTAAGTAACTCAGAACATGGTATCTTCTTGTTTGAGTCCACTAAAAACACCCTACAAAATAATAGAGTAACAAGCAGTGATTACGGAATAGCTATGAGGCGTTCCCAAAATAACAATGTTATGAACAACAATGTAGAAGGAGATAATTGGGGAATTTTCTGTACATATGATGACAGTGGAAATACTATTACTGGTAATACTGCAAACGGGTGTGTTAACGCTGGTATTTATTTGAACAGTTTTTGCGGCGAAAATAATGTTGTGGACAACAACACATTAACTTCGAACACGTATTACGGTATCCATGTGGAAGCGTCCAAAAATACAATATCTAACAATGTAGTATCCGGAAACGATAGAGGTATTTTCTTAGTAGGCTCAACATGTATTGGTAATACGGTTTCAAAAAATATTGTGAATAATAACCGTAAAGATGGTATTCGTCTTACGAATGCTAGCAGTAATAAAGTTATTGGCAACACTTTAGATTCAAACTTCGAAGATGGAATCTACTTATTTAGTTCCAATAATAGTAACATTGACAGCAATATAGCACAGACCAATGCACGCAGAGGAATCCATGCTGAAAACTCAACCGGAGTCATAGTAAATAACAATACGGTTCAGGGTAACAATGTAGGAATAAGGCTTCACATTACTGACAACAGCACGATTTCCAAGAATACTGCATCTTCCAACACAGTAGGCATTGACCTTAACTCCGCTTTAAACAATAATATTGCAAGCAACTTTATTACTGATAATACTAGTGTCGAGTCAATCCTCAAGGATTGAATGATTCTGAATAGTCGTATTCTATTTTATACGACATTTATC
>JADGNM010000152.1 GCA_017883485.1 Methanosarcina sp. | reverse complement strand
GATCCCCTGAGTTCCTCCCGTATTCTGGGACTTATCATGAAAATGAACCGGGAATTAGGGATTACACTTCTCCTTTCCACCCATGATGTAGATGTTGTCCCTTATTTTGCAGAAAGGGTTTTTGTTCTCCACCACGGAAAACTTGAAGCTGACGGAAGCCCTGAGGAGATATTTAATGATCCCGAACTCCTGAGAAAAGCTCATCTCAGGCTTCCAAGAGTTGCTGAAGTATTCGAAATGCTGCAGCAGGAAGGAATAGATGTAGACATACAGATAACAGCTGAAGCAGCCAGGGACGAAATACTGAGGCTTATAAATTCCGGGGATCAAGTGACGGGTTGGAGAAGTGAAACCCGAGAAAAGCTTCCGAACAGGAGAACATTTAATGGTAACTCTTACGGATATTGAGCGCGAATCATACAAAAACAGCCCTATACACAAGCTTGATCCGAGAGTAAAATTGCTCTTTACACTTGCGATAATCATCTATGTAGTGAGCCTGCCCAGGCTCCATGAAAAAAATATGGTTCGCCTGCTTGCCATAGAAGCTTATCTGGTGCTTCTTGTGCTTGCTGCCGGGCTGGACTTAAGGTACTTTATCCTTCGCATCCTTGCCATTTTGCCTTTCGGGCTCGGAATTGCCCTTATCCAGCCTTTCCTGAGACCTTCTTTTATAAAGAATTACACTCCTTATCCTCTTGACCTACCTCTGGGGCTCAGTATAACTTATGAAGGACTGGCCTTCGGGAGTATATTGCTTGCGAAATTCCTGGTCTGCATAACAGCCGTAATCCTTTTCTCTTCCACCACACGCATGAGAGATATGGTCTCAGCAGCAGACAGGATTGGTATTCCAAGGGAATTTACTCTGCTCCTGAGCATGATGGTACGCTATCTCTTCCTGTTCTGGTCAGTTCTGAAGCGGATAAGGGTTGCACAGCAAACCCGCCTTTTCGATATATGGAACAGGAAAGTGCCCAGAAAATGGGTTCTCAAACAGATAGGGCACAGTATAAGTGCAATTTTCTTGCGCTCCTATGAGCAGGGAGAAAAGACTTATATCAGTATGCTTTGTAGAGGTTACGGAAGCGGGCATGAAAAAGCATATTACAGGACAAAAATCCGGGCTCAGGATATACTCTTTCTGCTTCTCGGTACAGGAAGTATAGTTTATATTCATATCTTCATTTAAGAAGTTTTACACTGCAAATTTTACTGTCTCCATATTTTTGATAGGGGATCAGTCCTTGATCAAATCTGAATAAACAATCAATACCGGCTACTAATTTGACGTATATATTAATAAGGAGATACTCAATTTGATGAAAACAGAAAATTGTCAAATGAAGTAATACCAAAACATATTTATGTAATACTCGACTATCTGGTATTATCAGGAAATTCTTTCTAAATAATTAGCGGGAAAACTGCTAGCTTTTTAAGGAAGTTGAATTAGCTCTGTAAAGCAATTTAAAACTCTCTTTTCAAGAGTGTTTTTTGCTTGTAACTTCAGGTAGCATTTTTCCGTATCATAAAGATTCAAGAAAATTACACATAAGGATTCATACCATAGATTTCCTCAATCAAAATGAGGATTTCTAATTAAAACCACAGGATATAAAAAAGGGTAGAGAGAGGGAAAAATGCATATACCGGATTCCTTTATGCCTTTGAGTCAGGCAATAATCTACTGGGCTATTGCTCTTCCATTCGTTATAATGTCAATGAGATGGGCAAAAAACGAGCTTGATGAAATGAAAGTGCCGATCTTCGCAGCCCTTGCAGCCGGGATCTTTGCAATTCAGGCCATGAATATTCCCATAGGGCTGGGAACGAGCGGACACATGGTAGGAGCAGCCCTGGTGGCGATAATATTCGGAAGTCCATGGGCAGGTGTGCTTGTGCTGACGCTCGTGCTGCTCGTACAGGGTTTCGTCTTTGGTGACGGCGGGATCACCACGATGGGCGCAAATATCCTGAACATGGGTGTTGTTTCAGGATTCGTCGGATATTATACCTACAGTGCACTTCGCAGAAGCCTGAGCCCAAGTATTGCAGCTTTCGGAGGGGCCTGGCTCGGGCTCTTTACTTCGGCTATTGCCTGTGCCGTCCAGATGTGGCTTGCAGGTATGTTCCCCCTGGTGCCCGGGCTTATAACCATGGGGACCTATCACCTGATTATCGGCTTTGTAGGAGAGGGTCTTATCACATCGGTTGCAATCACAGCAATTGCCAAGTCCCGTCCTGATCTTCTTGATGACAGTCTGGATGCCAAAAACGCGAGAATTGAAGCGGAGTCCTTTGCATGAGCGGAAAATCAAATATGAAATTCCTTTACGCCGCAATTGCAATAGCGCTTCTCCTTGCAATCCTCGCCCCTTTCCTTGCCTCTTCGGATCCTGACGGACTGGAAAGTGCTGCTTCAGGCGTGGTTGAGAAATCCAAGCTGTCTGAGCTTGAAAAAACAGAACCCGCAGTAAGCTCTCCAATGGCTGACTATTCGATCGCAGGTATGGGCAAAACCGGGGAAGTCCTGGCAATTGTCGTGGGAACAGTAGCAATACTAATAATCAGTTTTGGATTCGGAAAAATTTTAAAAAAGAAAGCTTGATCCCAATACTTGCTCATAAGCAATACTGGCTCATAAGTTATACTGGCTCATATATATAACACCGGAGGGGCAGAGCTTATTCACGACACAGGAAGGACAATCCGGTTTTCTTGCGTGGCAGATCTTCCTCCCGTGATAAATCAGGGTCATGGAAAATGAATCGTACTCTTCTTTTGGCACAAGGGACATCAGATCCTGTTCTATTTTTTCCGGGTCGGAGTGTTTTGTAAGGCCCAACCTTCTTGAGACCCTTTTCACGTGCGTATCTACAGCTATACCTTCTGTTACCCCAAAACCCCTTGCAAGTATGATATTTGCTGTTTTTCTTCCAACTCCGGGTAAAGCCACCAGCTCTTCCATTGTCTTTGGAACTTCTCCATTGTGGTGCTCGATAATAATTCGGGCAGAATCTTTGATATTCTTTGCTTTGTTTTTGTAAAAGCCTGTGGAGTATATATCATTTTCAAGTTCTCTGAGATCTGCGTTTGCATAATCTTCTTCAGTCCTGTACTTTTTAAACAACTTCTCAGTTACTTTATTAATCTGGACATCGGTAGATTGGGCAGAGAGAACGGTTGCTATAAGAAGTTCCAGAGGGTTGCTGTAATTGAGGGACGGCTTAACATCAGGATTCTCTTTCTTAAGAAGATCCCATATCTTGCTGAAATTGTGTCTGTTGTCAGGAATGTCATATTCCTGCAAAAGATCCTGCGTATTTGATTTTTTTTGCTTCTTCTGAGGCATGAGAGACTCCGGTTTTCCTTTTTTCTTTCTTGCTTTCAAGTTTGGCCAGGAATATATTTTTTGTAGAAATTTCTATTTACGTTTTCCGGAATGAGGTATCTGAAGGTAAGCTTGAGTATCTGTTCTAAGGTAAGTTTTAGTGCCTGAGTTTAGCTCTTACAGGAGCACTTAAAGCGCGCATGAAATTATCTCTGAAGGCAGGAATACTCCTTCCTCGGAGCGAAGCGACAGGGAGGGGTAGTTCACAGCATATAAGGAATATCCGAACATGTGGTCGGATAGGAGAAAACCAGCTTTTTTTACGTCTGATGCCTTGAGCCCAAGCCTCATTACTGCAGCGAAAATGTTGATAGCTTCTCCAGCATTAGGACCCAGGATATGGG
Source organism: Methanosarcina sp. (assembly GCA_017883485.1). Taxonomy (GTDB): domain Archaea; phylum Halobacteriota; class Methanosarcinia; order Methanosarcinales; family Methanosarcinaceae; genus Methanosarcina. The sequence goes on along the minus strand of JADGNM010000152.1, from coordinate 2,752 downwards.
CTCCCATTATATGGTCGTTTGCTTCATCGATAATTACCTTTGAAGCCGCAAACTCCGTTCCTGCTCTCCTGCTTGAGTTCCAGCCACTTCTGTCCCGGAATATTACCTTATACTGATTGCTATCCTTAGCGGTGCTGATCCCTACCAAAGCCAGGACAGGAATGGTAAAAATTGCACTGGGAATTCCCGTAAAGTCTGCTTCGGATGCTTTCATAAACATGTAAACCATATCGGTACCAAATTGCCGCAGGAGCCTTTCGGTTTCCATTAGCTCCTCACTTGTGTTCTATCCTCTTCCCCGGAAATATTGAGGTTTCTGGGTTTAGCGCCGGTGGCAAGGAAGATGTACTTCCCTCTAAGCTTTTCCTCACCGACAATTACAGTGTTCTGGTTCTCAAAATGAGCTCTCCCATGATATGTATCAATTCCCATCTCAGCCAGGTATTGCTCAATTTTTCCGGGTTACCCTTCCGTAAATGTTTTTTTAAATTTGATAAGTGAAGTCCAGTCAATCTTTAAGGGAGCTTTTGTCCCAACGCCTTTTCCTATCAGCCAATTGCTCCAGTCCGTAATGTGGGCGATATCTGTAAGCACCTCCTTCGGATCGCATCCCCTTAGAAGACAGGTGCCCCCATACTCCCTAGAGACAACGATAGCAGTTTTCAACCCTGAGCGCGCAACTTTGCCCGCAAGGGTTCTGCCGGAGGTTCCGGTTCCGATAATTACACATCATATTCCTTTTCCATAATTCCCCTTCCCTTATTGTCCACTCACTTTCTTCAATTAATTTGAGTAATATTAATATAATGTCTCAATTAAAACAAGTAATATCAATATGTTGCCTCATACTTCTATCTTCTCTGAATAAGAGGCTTTTTTGATACAATCATGTGTAAACCATAAGTTTTATAGCTAATAATTTTTAAACCAGCTATATTGGTGATTTTTTGGTAAAAAGGGCATTGCTCAGCGTCTCAGATAAGACAGGAATTGCAGAATTTGCACGCGGGCTTGAATCACTTGGCGTGAAGATCATCTCAACAGGCGGGACAGCAAAAACTCTTCGTGATGCAGGCATAGAGGTTACTGATGTCTCGGAAGTTACGGGCTTTCCGGAGATGATGGGAGGGAGGGTCAAAACTCTCCATCCAAGAATTCATGGTGGGCTACTATGTCTTCGGGACAGCGAGGAACAGATGGCTGAAGCTGTAAAAGAAGATATCTCTCTCATTGATATGGTGGCTGTAAACCTTTATCCTTTCGAGATGACGGTTTCAAAAGAAGGTGTGGAACTGGAAGAAGCCATCGAAAATATTGACATCGGAGGCCCGACTCTTCTCCGCTCGGCAGCCAAGAACTATCGTTCGGTAATAGTAATTTCAGATCCATCGGATTACGGGCACGTTCTTAAAGAACTGCGCTCAAGCGGGATAGTCTCTGATTCAACCCGGGCTGCCCTCGGAGTTAAGGCTTTCAGGCACACTGCTGATTATGATGCGGCTATCGATATCTACATGAGCAAGACCTTGCTCGGAGAAGAAGTACTTCGCCTGAAGTTTACTGACGGCATGAAACTTCGCTATGGTGAAAACTGGCACCAGAAAGCCTATTTTTATAAAGAGCCCCTAATTAAAGGCCCTAGCCTGGGAAAAGTCGCCCAGCTGCATGGGAAGGAACTTTCCTATAATAATTATGTGGATGCCGACAATGCCCTCCAGACGGTCAAAGAACTCGGTAATTCATCTCCTGCAGTGGCTATTGTAAAACATAATAACCCGTGCGGACTTGCGACTGGTAGCACACTCTTAAGAGCTCTTAAGGCTGCCTGGGACGGGGATCCTGTTTCAGCTTACGGAAGCATAATCTGCACGAATGAGGCATTTGACCTGGAAGCTGCTGCTTTTTTGAATGGAAAATTTATTGAAATTATTCTTGCTCCTGACTTCAAGCCCGACGCTCTGGAATACCTGAGAAACAAGAGTGAAAATCTGAGACTCCTGAAGCTGCCTGAACTCAGAGAAGCTTTCGGGACGGAGTACGTGTATAAATATATAATCGGAGGCATGCTCAAGCAAAGCCGCGATATGGGGCTCTATGAAAAATGGGAGTCAGTCACAGATATCCCTTATCCTGAAGACAAACGTTCTCTCTCGGAATTCTGCCTGAAAGCCTGCAAATCGACTAAATCAAATGCAGTTATTCTTGCCCGCGAATATGAACCCGGATTCTTCATGGTGCTGGCTATGGGTGCCGGGCAGCCGAACAGGGTTGACTCAATTCGCAAACTTGCGGCCACAAAGGCTGTAGAAAATCTCAGGATAATTTACGAACGAGAAAATTTAGGTATTCCCTTCGAAAAGTTTTACCGGAAAACCATGTCAGAATGTGTAATGGCTTCTGATGCTTTCTTCCCATTTGATGACAGCATAATTCATGCAGCAGAAAGCAGCATCCGCTACATAGTTTCCCCTGGAGGATCAATCAGGGATGGTGAGGTTATTGCTACTGCAAATCGTCTGGGAGTAGCCATGGTCTTCACAGGCATGCGCCACTTCCTCCACTGAGAAAATTCGTAAAATAACGAATTAATCGGATCCGGAATCCGAATAATCCTGCCCTCTCAGGGCAAGGTGAACTTTTTTAAAATTTAATTTTCAAGATTCTTAAGCAGGATTCCCGTTACTTTAGTGGCGGGAGGAATGCGTACACTTCTAAACATTCTACCGTTGTTGATTCTGTTTAAACATAAATA
>JADGNM010000151.1 GCA_017883485.1 Methanosarcina sp. | reverse complement strand
ACTTAATTTTAAAAAGTCTCGATGGAAAAAATAGAAGCGAAATAATTGATTGTTGGGATAAGTTATTTCCTGTGTGCGGCGGAGTTAAGGTTAGAAAATAAGGCTTTTCACTATTTCATATGGGTAATTATATATCACTTTGTGACGGCTCCCGCCAATAAATTCACAGGCATCTAGGGACTTTCACCCATGCAATACTGCCCTAATGCTTTATTTTGGGCTCGCCTATCACGTTCAAACTTTTACGTATAAGACTTCCTTATACAACCTCATAGTTTAAGTTCAATTAGCAAAGTCAAGCGACCTCCTGAGTCTATTCTACTTCTAGAGCAAAACTTGACAATATTAATACAACTCAAAAAGATAAATTAGTTTGAAGAATCAACGGCGGTAAAACGTTATGAAGTGCACGGCTGTATCCCTCCCTTGAAAAGGAGGGGATTAGGGATTAGCCTTATGATCCTAAACTTCAAAAGTTCAGATAGCCTGAAGGCTTGCACTAACATGGAGGTTGTGGTATTTTTATTTGAAGAAAGTGTAAAAAATAAAGTTACCGGCATTTTTCGAAGAAAAATGTTTGCCGGTCTTTCTGACTCACAGAAAGTAAACTATGCTGCATGTATTCTAAGTGCCCGAGGGATATGGATACTTATATTGTAACGAATAGCCTTCAAGATCTCTGCTATCATCTTAATTTCAGCTTCATCCAGTACCTTTGCATGCCGGATAATCAAGAGATACGCAATGACAAAAGCTGCACATTCCCAGCTTGATCCAGAAAGCAGAAGCGCATCTTTCGCTATTAGCATGGATACAACCATAAAGGCACATATAAAGGTCAACTTCATGTACAGAGGAGTAAACGGATGCATACTTTGCTTCTTCCAGAGCCTCAAGGTCATTAAGACTTCTATTGATGCAAAGGATACAGCAGATGCAGTAGCTGCGCCTACCATACCAAACTGTGGTACAAGCACGAAGTTAAGAAGGGCATTAATTCCTGCACTTGCTACGGAGCATCTCATCAGGAAGTCGGAATCTCCGGATGCTATTATAGTGTGATATCGAAATCCGAGGTACGAGTTTGTCACGAATCCCAGAGCAAGGATGCGCAGGACAGGGGCACCGATAGCGTATTGTGCTCCGTATATTTTCGTGAGAAGAAACTCGGGATACAAGAACATCAATGCAAAGATCGGGAAGGTGAGCATGAAGCACCATTTAGTCATTGTCTGGTAGATAGGGCCAATCAACTGAGTCTTGTTTTCTCCCCATAATTTTGATGTTACGGGATGTACACATAGCCCATTGAGTTTATTATCATGGTCAGAAACCCTACGAGCGGATATACCGCACTGTAAATCCCGACTACTTCGGTTGACTTAAAATAGCCAAGAATTATGGTATCTGTCCAGGTCATGAGGTTTATTAAAGTCGCGCTTATCAATAATGGAAACGAATACCTGATTAGCTGTCTGGTTGGCTCGCTAAATTTCAAATTCAATTCAGGTTTGAATGGGGGTTTCCTCATGAAATAAACTAACATTATTCCGAAAGTTAATACCATAGAGAGCACGTCAGAAAACACTACTCCACGCAGGGATGCACCCAGGAACACTGCACCTGAAGCAAATATTAGCAGGGATATCGGTCTTATGATATTATAGAAGTACATATTGACACTTGTGCGGTCAAATCCCCTATAGATTGCTACTGTCAGGTTCAAGAGTATTGTAAACGGAACTGCAAAGATCAATATCTTGACCACGGACAGGATTTTGCCTTGCACATCGAACCCTTTTCCGGCTAAATGTTCAAACAGAACCGGGGAGACCAGCATGGCAAGCAAGCCGGCAAAAAGGCCCATCATTATGGCTGATATTATCAATTCATGAATCTTTTGTTCCTCATGGCTTCCCCTGAAAAATGCAATATACCTGGGCACTCCTTCGTTAAGCCCGAGTGTTGCTACAGCGCCTGTAATTGATATTACGGTAAGTGCAAGGGAATATGTTCCAAAATCCGCTGGAGAGAGGTATGATGTGAGCACTCTCTTTATGAGGATGTCGAACAGCATTCCTAGAAAGGTTCCTGCAAGTATTACACCGGAACCCGTAACTATCCGGTTGACCGAGTCGTTAACTGACATGTTAACACCGTTTTACTGCACTCAGTTCCAATCTTCCCGGACTAACGGACAAAACCAGGGTTCTGCTGTCCAGCCAACGACTATTTGTAAACCAGCCTCGGTCAACTCAGGCTTTAAGTTTGAGGAATTATTCTCTGCACTCCGCAGATAATTTAAGCCTGATTCGACAGCTTTACATGAATTACCATATAGGGAACTGGTATTGAACGAGATGAGATATTTCACTTCTGGATTTTGGGTTTCAAAATTAGCTGTCCCAAATTCTCTAAGACAGCTATAGATTTCAAATGCTTCGTTGTATCTGTCTTTTTGTTCAATTTCTTGTCCGTTTGCCCGTATGTGAGCATCGATGACAAGGTCTATCTGGGGTTTCTCATTAGTAATCTGCATGATTTCATACGACCGTTTGGATTGGATCGGAGTTAGATCTTCGATTGGATCCCGGGTCAGTCTCCGCAGGTTGAGTTTGAGGTGAATCCTGGGCTATGTCCTGACTTCGGATTTATCCTGACTTCAGATATGGTCTTGAGTTGAGTCTGGAACATATCCAAAATCGGATTTTAGGTTAAATCCGGGAGGACTCTTTTGGATCGCAGGTTGAGATATTGAGTTGGACTCCGGGTAGGGTCCTTATGGGTTGTAAGTGAGAATCCTGGGTAGGATTCTGGATTGAGTTATGGAAGCAGGCGGATCTGGGTTTGACCCCCCTGAGCCTGCATTTATTTATTTTTTGTTCGATTCGCTTCGGAAAAGTATATTTCTCGAAGCTAGTCCATTTTTGCGCTAATTCTGCTTACAAAGCTCATCGAGTCTATTAAACTCCACAAGCGTTCGTAATCAATTAGCTATCTCATTGGTAGAGAGCAATCTTGAATTGTATGTATTCTGAAAACTTGAGAGTAATTCACTTTTTGAATATTTTTTATAGATCCTCTCAATTTTCTATAAAGTACCTCCTCGACTAAATATATAAGCCTTTCGGAATTCCTGTCGTCTATCATTATTGGGTAAGATATATACTCAAAGGAAAATTGATTCAACAAGTTCCTGCCAAGGGCCGGGTTAAATTTAAGTCTTAGAGTTTACATCTATGAAGTAGAGAAAACATCAGAGCAATAAGAAGTCCTAAATTTTCGAAAAAAGCCCAAAACAGCTTTAAATAAAGCCTGAATATACGATTATCTATTGCGGATAATTCGAATGTCTTTTACTCAGTCAGGAACAATCCTGATGGAAGGAGATTTTGACTGAAATATTTATTTTCGAGCACTGTAGACACATAATTTCCGAAAAAGGATAATTTTAAGATCGACTTTCAAAATATCATTATTGATCATTGAAATAATCTTTCACCCATCGTCATGAAAATTCTTTAGGAGTACCCCCCTGTGGAAGTCATTATAATAATATCCTGATATAAATAAGTATTCTTTAAAACAATAGGCAAGAATGCCAGTTTACTCTGTTTGCTTACCCCGGCAAAATCTGCAAAAAAAGAAAATGAGGGTTTAAAACCCTCGCTCCAATATCTTTTATTTAATACTTCCCATCACTATCCTTACTTAATTCCTGGTTTTTTATTTCCTGGATTTGTTTTTATTTCCTGAATTTATCTCTTTTTATAAAAGAAGAAAGCAGCAGCAATCAGGAAGATTATCCCATAAAAAGTCTCAAATCCTGGCGATTTTGCACTTGCTCTACGTCCAATTGCCTTTGCAACATCAGAACCCAGTGGATTACTATTACTACTGTTACCCTCTTTGCTAAGGTTGCCGATCTCCAACCCGGACTGCGGATCTTTCGAATCTGTTACCGCAGTTTCTCCCATCTTGACTTTACCTGTTATTGCAAAGAATGAGTATTCCGGAGTTTTGGCTGTGTAATAAAGGTAGTCGTCGTCTTCTCCTGACTGGCTGGTTTGCAATTGCTCCCATGTCTTGTCACTATATCTGTTGAGGGCGATGGAAGATTGGTCGATCTTTTTATCCTGTACCCAGGATTTTTCAACCTTGAAGCATATGACCGGATTTTCTATGTTTTCTGAAGTTGCAAACCCGCTATTTCCAACCCAGATATTTAAGTACTTGTAGATTTCATCAGAAGGAGGGTCCGAAACCAAAGTAGACTTTTCTTTCAACATCTCGACTATGGTTGTTGTCTTCCCGGTCGTTTTCTTCGAATCGAAGCTAACATAAACAATAGAAGTAACATTCTTTGGGAAATCAAACTTTGTAGCTTTTCCACTCGTTATAAAGGCCTGTGAAAGTTCTTTAGTCCCTACATTGCTTTGAGGCTCAGGAGAGCCACCACCGCCACCACCGCTATTGCTGCCACTCCCGCGGCTGCTTCCTCCGCTACTACCACTGCTACTGCTGCCATCGCCAGAGCTGCTCGCTGCCTGCACATCTATTGCAACAGTTTTTGAGGCAATTCCGTATTTATTGCTTACTGTAAGATTTGCGGTATAGATTCCTGGATCAGTATACACATGAACAAAGCTTTCATTGGTTGAATCAACAATTCCGTCATTATTAATATCCCAGCTTCTTGATGCTGCGTTCTGCGAACGATCAGTAAACAGGACAGAAAGAGGAGCATAGCCACCTGTAACACTCGCACTGAATTCTGCCACAGGATAAATATTATTTCCATTTTGTGCATTCTGCACAGTTATTTCTAGGATTTTAGAGTTAGTGCCATTTTCATTACTTACTGTCAGCTTAGCGGTATAGTTTCCTGGATCAGTATACATATGAACCGGATTCTGGTCTGTAGAGTCCATGTTTCCGTCATTGTCAAAATCCCAGCTCCACTTAGCTGCATTTTGGGAAAGATCGGTAAACTGAACTGAAAGTGGGACTGGGCCTTTAACGGTGTTCGTTTTGAAATTTGCTACCGGAAGCAACTGCTGAGATTGGGACGCAGATATAAGAGGTAGCTTATCAGCATAAATACTGTTCTCTAACTGATATGCGGAATCTGCAATGCCATTTCCATCCCCATCAACTGCAGTTTGTGAAAACCCGGTACCATCTGGTTTTGCCCAGTAGTTACCTCCTATAAAAGGTCCGCCGACAATGTTCATGCCTGCTGTTTTTACAGTGTTATATGCATTGCCGGTCCCATTTTTAATTTCTGCATTCACAATGTTATTAAAGTAGTTATTGAAAACAACGTTATTATCACTCCTGGGACAGACATAAAGACCATAAACAGTATTTGAAGAAATAGTATTGCCTGAGAGAGTGTTGCCGTCAGAGTTGCCAAAATGGACGCTGCGGCCGTTATTAGAAGCAATATTGCCAGAGAGAGTGTTGCCTGTAGAACTGGCAAGTTCCATTCCGTATTCTCGATTATACATAGCCGTATTTTTTGAGAGCTTGTTTCCTTTGGAATTTAAAACGTAGATTCCATGTCCGTTGTCTGAAAATATGTTGTTATCAATGAGACAGTTATTACATTTGGACAGATACATTCCTGAATTGTTGCCCATAGCTCCAGTAATCTTAAGCCCGCTAATATGAACATTATTAACCTGCTGTAGAAAGATCACATTATCGTTTGGGTTGTTAGCGCTGATTATCGTAGTCTCGGGATTCCCGGATTCTGACTTTATCTCGAGATTGTTTGCGTTTATTTTGATATTTTCGGTATAGGTGCCGGGTTTTAAAATTATTACCTTATCTGAACTTGTCGCATTAGCATTATTCACCGCGGCCTGTATAGAATCTCCTGGCTGGACAAAAATCTCAGCCGTCCCGATCCCTGAACCTAGTAAGACAAGAAAAGTTGCCAATAAAATAATTAACTTGTTTATGGTGATTCCCCCGTGCATTCAAAGGAGATATGGTTAATTCAAAGGCGATATGAGTTAATACTCCGAATAATAAGGTGGGATACAAACAAAACAATATAAGTATATTGGTTTTGACTAATATTAGAAAAATGATATAATATAAATAACATAAATTGACTAATAACTCGCCTTCTGTAGATATTTATTTAAAGCTAATTGACATCTTCGAGGCTGATTTAACAGCACTTATTTACGAAATGCAGGTCTCTTCCATTGTATGAACCAGTAGCTGTTTTATAATGGAAAGTCCAAATTGTCTATATTTTTACTCAGCGGCAAGTAATTAAAGATACTCTTGTAAATTAGAAAATTAGCAATGAACATGTCTAAACAAAAATTGTTTCTCTGAGAAATAATCTTGAGTTCAATTAACAAAAAAGGAACAAAAAGGAATGAATTGAGCCTTTGCCAATCTCTTGATTAAGGCTTTAAAACTTGATTAAAAGTATTAAATACCCCTTTTTTAAAAAAAATTACTTTTGGAAACTTATTTA
>JADGNM010000150.1 GCA_017883485.1 Methanosarcina sp. | reverse complement strand
CTCATGAGCATGTGCGGGATCAAAGAATACCTTGTTGTTAATGCTTACTCACCTTCGAAAGAAGAGGTCTCGCGCCTGCTTGAGCTTGACGTGCTTATTATCTCGGCCGGTTATGTAGATACCGCACGCCAGTACTGTGATGGAGAAATTCTTGAGGTCCACTCGACAACTTTTGAGGACCTTGTTGAGGCAGTTTCCTTACTCGCTGAAGAACTTCCTGATGAAGTGGACCCTAAAACAGTTGAAATAACTATGCAGAAGATCAGGGAGAAGAGGGAAAAATATGTTTCATCCGCTGTCCTCATCGAGAAAAAGGTAAAGCCAGCCACTGAAATGGTCTCAAGGATAGTAAACGACCTCTCACTTGGAATTTCCGCAGAAGGCATTCTTGTTGCTCCGGATTACGGAATTTCAAAAGGAGGAGTAAAGATAGATAAAGGAGCTCAAATACTGATACCTACTCACCGTAATTTGGAAGGGGATCTCCTCCAGAGAATCTGCGGGAAGTATGATTCTATTCTCGACGGCCTGAATAAATTAGAAGAGTAAGATGACTTAAAACCTGTACTGCTGCCCCATCTATCTTGACTTTTTTGAGATCGGGGGCGCCCTTAATTTAAATTTGTCTGTCGCGTTTATAACCTATATATAAAGCATTTATATAGTATGCGGAGCATTTAACTATAGCTTTATATACCGGTTAAATAATATTACTTTTGCTTTATATACTGAGGGTTGACTAATGAGCGAATCTAGTATCAAGATTGAAAACGTGGTCGCATCCACCAAACTCGCTGAAGAATTCGATTTAACCGTTATCGAATCTGAGTTTGAAGGAGCTGAATACAACAAGCAGAAGTTTCCCGGGCTCGTTTACAGGGTTTCGGACCCTAAAGCTGCATTCCTGGTATTTACTTCTGGAAAAGTTGTCTGCACAGGTGCAAAAAACGTTGACGATGTTCACACAGTTATAGGTAATATGGCAAAAAAGCTGAACGGCATAGGAATCAAGGCCGTAGACAATCCGGAGATCACTGTCCAGAATATTGTTGCTTCAGCTGATCTGCACACCATTCTGAATCTTAATGCAATTGCAATCGGACTTGGACTCGAAAATATTGAATATGAACCCGAGCAGTTCCCAGGTCTCGTGTACAGGATTGATGTGCCCAAGGTAGTTGTCTTGATCTTTAGTTCCGGAAAACTTGTAGTTACAGGTGGGAAGTCCCCTGAGGATTGTGAGAGAGGTGTTGAAGTCGTCCGCCAGCAGCTCGATAATATGGGGCTTTTATAACGAACCCTCTATTAATTATATATATCCTGTTAGCTCTTTTCAAGGGGAGAGCAGATTAACGGAATTTACAGTAAAACGGATTTTGCAACACGCGTAGAGGTTCCGGTAAAGGATATGTGAACGTGAACAACGCAGATATTTGTATTCTTATTCCCACCCTGAACGAAGCTGCAACAATAGTGCAGCTTATTAAGGATTTCAAAAAAGAAGGCTTTTCTAACATTTTTGTCATTGACGGAAACAGTAAGGACGGCACGGGTAAAATTGCGGAGGCTGAAGGCGCAAAAGTTGTAATGCAGACAGGAAAAGGTAAAGGCCAGGCTTTGATTCAGGCTTTCGGGCTTATAGAGAGCCCCTATGTAGTAATGGTTGATGGTGACGGGACGTATCTTGCCCGGGATGCTCCTTCTCTTCTTGAACCTATTCTGGAAGACAGAGCCGACCATGTTATAGGTAACAGGCTTGAAAAATATTCTCCTATAGCTTTTACAAAGCTTAACCTTGTGGGCAACCGTCTGATAAATATATTTTTTGACCTTGCATACGGGACGCATTTGAAAGATATTCTCTCAGGCTATCGGGCTTTTACTTTGCAGAGCGTAAGGAAACTGGAACTGAACAAAACAGGCTTTGAAATTGAAACAGAAATTTCGGTAGAATGTGTCCTGAAAGGACAGAGAGTCGAAGAGGTTCCTGTTACCTATCTCCCAAGAAGCGAGAAAGGCATAACCAAGCTAAACCCATTGAAAGACGGATTTAAGATAGGTTCTACTATCTACAGGCTCGCAAAAGTTCATAACCCTATGTTTTATTTCGGAGCAATAGGTTCCTTATTTGTTCTGGCAGGCTTAATATCCGGAGCCGTTGTTATTATCGAGTGGTCCCAGGGAATCACACATGTGCTTCTTTCGGTTCTCACAGCCCTGTTTATCATCTTCGGTCTGCAGATGTTTATCTTCGGCATGCTCAGTGATCTTATAGTAACCCTGCACAGGCAAACTATCAGTTTAATTCAAGGAAAAAAATAGATGTAGAAATTAAGGAAGCCTTTTTAATGAAAGTTAGGAAATCTTTTTAATAAAGGAAACCTGAGATCTCTTTTAGATTACCGGAGGAATGTCCAGCTTTTTTTCCAGTTATTATTTTTGCATGCTTGTTTGTGTTATTATAATTCTTTAAACAACTTTACTTTTCTTTTACTACAAATCACTTTAGATTTTCTTTGTCAAAAGTTTGTCTATTGGTTGGGTTTATTCGACATCTATACGCACCCATAGTACATACCTAAGTAAAGTAAAATTGATTAAGATTAAAGTTAATTTTTTAAATAGTGTTATATATAATTACTCTCCTTTTTGGTCTAAGTTCACAATCCTTTACTTACTCATGATTCTTGCATGGAATCTTACTGATAAATGAAATCTTGAGGTACTAGAAATGACAATTGTGGAAGATGCTCAAAAAGGAATAATCACTGACGAGATGAAGATCGTTGCAAAGAATGAAAGGCTTGATCCTGAATTTATCCGCCGTGGTATTGCAGCCGGAAGAATAGTTATTCCAACTTCACCTTACAGGGAGGTAAAGATCTGCGGTATAGGAGAAGGAACCATGACTAAAGTTAATGCTTCCATCGGTGTATCCTCAGATATTGTCGATGTAGATATGGAAATCAAGAAAGCCCAGGCAGCAGAAGCCGCAGGCGCAGACACCCTTATGGAGCTCGGGACTGGCGGAGATTTCCTCGCAATCAGGAAAAAAGTAATTGACAGTATCTCTCTTTCTGTAGGTTCAGTACCTCTATACCAGGCTTTCATTGAAGCCGCAAGAAAGTACGGTTCAATTGTGCACATGACTGAAGATGAACTCTTCAAGGCAACAGAAGACCAGGCAAAGCTCGGAACCAACTTTATGGCAATCCACACAGGGATCAACAATATTACCATGGATAGGCTTAAAGCTCACGGCAGGTATGGCGGTCTCTGTTCCCGTGGTGGGGCTTTCATGACTTCCTGGATGCTCCACAACGAAAAGGAAAACCCGCTTTATGAAAATTTCGACTACCTCATTGAGATTCTCAAGGAACATGAAGTCGTCCTCTCAACAGGGAACGGAATGCGTGCAGGTGCAGTTCACAACGCAACCGACCGTGCCCAAATCCAGGAACTCATAATCAATTCCGAATTAGCTGACAAAGCTCACAAGCAGGGTCTTCAGGTCATTGTCGAAGGTCCGGGCCATGTCCCGCTCGACCAGATAGCAACCAACGTAAAACTCATGAAAGAAATGAGCGGGCACAAACCCTTCTACATGCTCGGTCCCCTTGTAACCGACATCGCACCTGGCTACGACCACATTGTAACCGCAATCGGAGCATCCGTATCAGCGGCTTATGGCTGTGACTTCCTATGCTATGTGACTCCTGCAGAACATCTTGCTCTCCCGAACCTCGAAGACGTTGTCACCGGGGTCAAGACCTCTAAGATTGCAGCCCACGTTGGTGATATGGTTAAGTACCCTGAAAGGGCAAAACAGTGGGACCTTGACATGGGCAGAGCCAGAAGAGACCTCAACTGGGAAAAGATGTATTCCCTTGCAATCGATCCGGGACACGCAAGAGAAGTCAGGACCAGCAGGGCACCAGAAGATTCCGATGTCTGTACTATGTGCGGTAACTACTGTGCCCTCAAAATCGTCAACCAGAACTACAACCTCGCAAAATAAGCAAGTGCTGTAAATAAGCAAGTGCTGTAAATAAGTTACTGATAAATAATTAGAGTAAGGCCCTCTGGCTTTACTTATCTTTATACTTTTAACCGCTTTTCCTTGCTTATCTAATACTTTTAATCCGCTTTTACGTTTTCGGTTTTACTCAGGTATTCTATTCTTTTTTAAGCATCAATTACAGCAGTTAGACGCTTACTTTATTAAACCTCCAGAGCACGATGGATAGCGTTGCGAGAGCAAATATAATGAGGCCCACGAACGACATAATGATATCACCTGTCGTATAGATATAATGGCCTCCCATAACAGAGAAATTATCGCCTAACGCAAAATACCGGATTCCATTTGCTAGAAGGGTTAAAGGGTTGAATATCGATAGGAACTTGAGAATGTCAGGGAATGAGTCTACGGGATATAGAGCATTACTTACAAAGAATAGAGGCATACTAAGCAGAGTTAGAATAGACTGCATCCCTTCGGGTTGCTCAACAGTAATGGCTATCGACCCTGAAAGGAAGAGGAATACCAGGGTGAAAATCCCAACCAATACGAAGATACCCACAACTGAGACAAGAGTTTGAATAGGATCGTATCCTTTAAAGAAATTCATCCCGATCAGCCTTCCAAATAAAATTATGATACCAGTCTGAATGAAAGCCTTTGTCATTCCTGAAAGTCCTACGCCCACGACAATATTAACGCGTGCGATAGGACTTGCGAGAGTTTCTTTTAATAGGCTATATTTCTTATCAAATAGGAGAGTAGTACCCCCAAAAAGACTTGCAAATAATACATCCATGGCAATTATGCCAGCTCCCATATAGGAAAGGTAGTCGATAGTAGGGACACCCGGGATGGCTGGGAGCATGTCAGTTATTCTATCAAAACTCTTTGACATTGCAACCCCAAAAAATGCAAGCCACATTACGGATTGGATTAGGGAACTAAAGAGCACTGATTTAAATCTGAAAAATTTTACCATTTCTCTCCAGTATATAGCATTGAATGCAAAACTCATGTTAACGCCTCCACAGTTTCGCTCTCGTTATTTTTATCCTCTGATCCTCCTTCCCTTAAACCATGCCCGGTGTAGTGAACAAAAACATCATCCATTGAGGGCTTTTTGATGTTTACTGCCGTTATCTCTATTCCATTTTGTCTCATCATATCCATAATTTTCGGTAGTATATGCGTGGCATCTACCCCAATCATTAATCTCAGGAATTCCGTATCTTCGTTTACGCCTTTTACTGATTCAAGTGTCTTTAAAATATCTGCAGCAGCCTGATTATCGCTGGTCTCCAGATAAATAATATCTTTACCAAGTTGATTTTTTAATTCAGTCCCAGTCCCTGTTGTGATTATTTTTCCGTGATCGATAATGCTGATCCTGTCGCTGAGCTGATCAGCTTCTTCCATATAATGAGTAGTCAAGAAAATGGTAGTACCTTCCTTTTTGATACTCCTCAGGTATTCCCACATTCTCAATCTTGTCTGAATATCAAAACCCACGGTTGGCTCGTCAAGGAAGAGGACTGCAGGTTTCGTCATTAAGCCCCTTGCAAGCTCAAGCCTTCTCTTCATACCCCCACTTAAGTCCTTAGCCAGGACATTCCTTTTAGATTCCAGTTCAGTCAGTTTAATGAGTTCATCTATTCTTTTCTTTCTTTCTTCTTTTGGCATTGAGTATATCCTTCCATGATATTCCAGGTTCTCAAATACAGTCATTTCATAATCAAGGCACATCATCTGGAAAACAATCCCTATTGATCTTCTTACCGCCTTTGTTTCTTTTGCCACATCATATCCATTTACCTTAGCTTCACCCTTCTGGATTTTACGGAGCGTGGTTAGAATATTTATTACTGTACTCTTACCAGCCCCGTTTGGACCGAGAAATGAGAATATCTCCCCTTTTCTCACAGTGAAACTTATATTATCTACTGCTTTTAAGTCACCATATTTATGTTCAAGATTATTTACTTCTATGACGTTTTCGGCCACTCGTAAATCAACCCCTTCCCTTTAACTAATAAGATCCACTCAGCCATTCGTATTAGGACCCCACTTTAAGCGGCTATTAATTAGCAAATTCTTTGTCGAAACTATTAAGTTTGAACAAATATCTTGATAGTTTTACACAAGTAGTTGTATCTCAGAGGGTTTATATAAATAGGAAATTAAACTTCTAAACTAATATCTGAGCAGCTCTTTGTTTTCTGTTTTGGATACTTCTGGACATCAGTGTATTTGATTAATTCCGTAATATTTTATGAAATACTTCTACAATAACTTCGCCTGTTTGCATTTTTTTCGAAAAATCTCTTCCTTATTGCCTTTGATTGAAAGTTCGAATAAGCATAAGAAAGGTTATATTATGGAACCTCTGGTTGTCGCAACCCTTGTCTTAGGATCTGTAACAGAATAAAATAGGCAGGTTTTCATATAAGTCGTCCTTACTATACTACATGAACAACCGACTTGAACAAATTATCTCTGAAAAGTATAACTTACTAAAACCTTTTCTCGATGAGCAAAAAAAACGTTTATT
>JADGNM010000149.1 GCA_017883485.1 Methanosarcina sp. | reverse complement strand
TCTCTTCAGACAAAAGAAAGGATCTTCTGCTCTTCTTGAAAAAACAACCCGGAGATATTGACACAATAAAAAAGCTGTTCAAAGTGGATGCCAGTTCAATCCAGCCTCATGTTAAAAAGATGAAAGACTACGATCTGATAACCGAAGAAAGTAAAATATACAGGTTATCCAAAAAGGAGAAATAATAATCGAAAACGTGGAGCCTCTGCTCAATACGGTTGAGGTCTTTGAACAGAACATTGAGTATTGGAGGACCCATGATTTAACTTCGATTCCGGATTTTCTGCTGGAGAGAATAGATGAACTCGGGCATTTCGAACTGCTGGAACCTGGCGCCGAATATCTGGCTGAAACCCCTAAAATACTCCTGGAAAATATGCTGGCCTCAAAAGAAATTATGACTTTTGTATCTTATTTTCACCCTGAATCTCCTTCGATCTATGCGAATCTTGCGGAAAAGGAAGCTGAAGTTACACTCTGCATGACGGAAAATGTTGCAAAACGATTATTTTCGGGTTATCAGGATGAGGCAAAAAGGCTATCCAAGACTAAAAACTCAAAACTGTTTATTTTACGAAAAAAGGCAAGTATTCCTTTAGTCATTGTAACGGACCGATTTCTTGCATTCAAACTTTTTGAAACCGATGGCAAATTAAGGGATCAGATTATCATGTGTTTTGGGGAAAAAGCTTTACTCTGGGGAAAGGAGCTTTTCCAACACTGCATGGAAACGGCCGAACCCCTGAACGAAGAAGATTTCATGTGAAAATTGAATAGTGTAAGTCCCATTTTTTTCTGAATTAAATCTCTAACATTTTATCTCTCATGGCTTAACCTGGAATTAGACTCCGGTTGACTTTTGGATACAGTAAACCATCTGAATTTTCAGCCCTTCACTGTCGGTCTCAGGCTGCCAGGGCACATACTCAAACCCGTACTCGCACCCCATTTTTGCAGTGATTGCAGCGGCAAGAGCATCGAGAATGTCATCTTTTGCGACTTCTTTTCGCCTGTACTTTGAAATCGCAGCTTCGACAATTTCATCCGTGAACTGGCAAACTGTTCTAAGGGCTTTAATCCTCTCTAAAAAGCCTTCAAGACTTTTTTTCGAATATTCCATCGGAAGACCTGTGAGTGCCTGGAAGCAGATTTCAGGTGCCACTTCCTTTACTTTTTCTCTGAAAATTTCATTTTCAATAAGGAAACTGTCCACATCTCGGATTTTGGGAACGATATTCCAGGCCTGCTTCGAGATACTTTTTCCTGCAAGCTCTTTATTGACCTTACAGGCCTTTTCATAACTTCCCGCATACACGGCCTCCCTGCAGGGTACGGGAAAGATACTGGATTTCCTGGCTTTTAGAATTCTGCGTGCTCCAAGGTCGGAAAGACGTTCTCCATTGCCTCTGGATTTTAAGCCAATAGGGATATCGATCAGGATAAGGAAATCTACTTGCTCATATTCCTTTTTCAGGAAGTCGATAAGAAACGAAAATTTAGGGAAAAGCTCGATTTTCCATTCGCAGTTTTTTTCATTCTCCGCAATCAGGAAAACTGCAAACCACCCTGCACCGCAGCCGTCAACCCCGACAAAAACCTTTTTGCTCATACATGTAATTCAAGACGAAAATTTAAAAGATTTTTTCTTAGGCATATTGGAGATTATGTCAATAAAACATCAATCGGGTATTAGTGGACGACCTCAAAATTACTAATTGATGATAAATATGCCCTTTTTCATAAGCTTAAATTGCAAACTTAACGAAATAAGAAAAAGATTTACGTTATCAACGATAAATAATGATTAAAAATAATATTGTCAATGGTATTTTTTTAATATATGACTAAATAATAGTTATATTTGAGTAATTACAGACATTTATTTATATTTAATATTTATAGTTTACTATTATTTGATAAATAATATTATTAATTATATGTAATTATAAATAATACCATAATTAGATAAATTTACTGGAAACTCGACTGTATAATATCCACCTTTAATTAATACTGGTTTCTTAACCATATTTCTTTACATGTTATATTGTTTTAATACTGATACACTAGTGATACAACTCAAATCAGAAATTCTTTAATACATTCTGAATCACAAAATTTAGAATTAATTTATTGATAGTTGTCAACTCTTAATCAAAATACACAGATCAATAAAACGTCTCTTGATTTGTCGGTTAGATACCGCTGAGGGGGTTGAAACATAGTTGATTTGATAGGACTTGCTGTAATTTTTCTTATATTAGCATTTATTGCATATATACTGGGCGCACGGGGAATTGTCGGTTTCCTATAGAGATTGTGAGGTGGGTCATCATAATCTTTGTTAATACTTGCGATTATTTCATTTTCATATGGACGTATTTGATATTTAATCGATGTATATGTGATGAAATAATCCTTTTAACTTATATTTTTTACATTTTATGTAAAATATGAAAGGTGTTGAATCTTGAGACTTTTCATTATTTTCTGAGTTTTTGGTAACTATTCAGCCACCAAAAATCAGTCTTTGACAATCTCGAAGATATTAAA
This sequence comes from Methanosarcina sp., assembly GCA_017883485.1. Lineage (GTDB taxonomy): Archaea > Halobacteriota > Methanosarcinia > Methanosarcinales > Methanosarcinaceae > Methanosarcina. Next base: position 4,024 of record JADGNM010000149.1, on the reverse strand, counting down.
AAGTCTATAAATTAATGTAAGTTTGGAGGTATTAATTGAATAAGCAATTGAAAGTATTATTTATAGGAACTTATGTTCCAAAAGAGTGTGGGATTGCTACATTCACTTCTGATCTTTTAAATTCGGTTTCTGGAGAAAACGACGATGTTCATTGTGAAGTTATTGCTTTGAATGATCCTTCTGAAACTTATAATTATCCTGAAGAAGTTGTTTTCCAAATAGAGAGAGAAAAAATAGAAGATTATTACCGGGCTGCGGATTATATAAACCAATCTACTGTTGATATTGTATGTCTTCAGCACGAATTCGGTCTTTTTGGGGGGAGTGCAGGCGATTACATTTTCGCTCTTCTGTCAGGAATAAATAAACCTGTAATAACCACAATGCATACTGTGATTCGGGAGCCGGAGCCGACGTATCGGGCATCCACGGAAAACCTTATCAAATACTCAGAAAAGCTAATCGTAATGAGCCAGACTGCAGTCAATATGCTAAAAGATGTTTACAACGCTCCTGAGGACAAGATAGAAGTGATTTTTCATGGATTGCCTGACTATCCGTTTAATGACCGCGGTAAGTATAAAAAGAAGTTAAATCTGAAGGGATCTCCACTTGTTCTTACTTTCGGCCTGCTGAGCCAGAATAAAGGGATCGAAAGTATGCTCGAAGCCCTTCCTGATGTTATAAATCAATATCCCGGCCTTGTTTACCTCATACTGGGTGCCACACACCCTATGGTCAAAAAGACTCAGGGAGAAGTATATAGACAATATTTAAATAACAAGGTTTCAGAACTCGGACTTGAGAACAATGTAGTATTCCACGACAAATTTGTCGAAAAAGAAGAACTCTGCAATTATGTCCTTGCCAGTGATATTTACGCATCTCCCTATCTTTCCAGAGAGCAGATAGTAAGCGGCGCTCTGACCTATGCCATAGGCATGGGAAAAGCAATAATTTCCACTCCTTATTGGTATGCCCAGGAAATGCTTTCCGAAAATCGCGGTTTACTCGTAGATTTCGGAGACACAGAAGGATTTAAAAAATCTCTTTTGTACTTAATTGAAAATCCAGAAAAGTGTGATTATATGCGTAAAAAGGCATACGATTTTGGCAGAAAAATGACATGGAAAAACGTAGGTAGAGGATACAATTCTGTTTTCAGTAAAGCTCGAAAGAAATACACTGCCCATCCAACGATACAAAACAGATTTAGTTTCCTTCCAAACCAGCTTCCTGAAGTAAAACTTGATCACCTTGAGCTATTGACCGATGATGTGGGTATCATTCAACACACAAATCTTGGTGTACCGGCTCGTCATCACGGGTACAGTACTGATGATGTGGGCAGGGCTCTTGTTGCACTGACGCAGTTAATCGATAGCGAGGCAAAAGCCGAAGAGCTCTGGAAGTTAATTATAACATACATGAGCTTTCTTGAACATGCCCAGACCGATACGGGTCATTTTCATAACTTCATGAGTTATAAAAGAGAATTTTTGGATGAAACAGGCAGTGAGGACACTCTCGGACGCGCTGTTTACGGGCTTGGACATGTGATAAGCTGCTCTTATCTCTCAAAAAACATACGCACGCTTGCAAATAACCTTGTCAGCAAATCCGGCCCAGAAATTGAAAATCTGAGCTATCCGAGGGCAAAAGCCTATGCAATGTGTGGTTTGTATGAGATCCTCAGGGCCGATGTAGATGCAGTTGAATTTGGGTATATATTCAATTCACGCAGGGGTGCTGTCAAGTCGGTAGATTCTTATATAGAGAAAGACGCCTTTGAATCTATATTTGTCAACCACGCAGATTCTCTGGTCGATTTATATGAAACTAACCATAAAGAGGACTGGAACTGGTTTGAACCTACAGTTACCTACAGCAATGCAAAATTAAGTGAATCTCTTTTACTGGCGTACAATTATACCAAAGACAGGACTTACAGAAAAATTGGCCTTGATACACTGGATTTCCTTACTGAGATTCAATGGAGAGGCGACTTTTTTGATCTAGTTGGAAATCATGGCTGGTACTCTTACGATGGACAAAAGCCGATTTTTGACCAGCAGCCAATTGAGGCAGGTTACCTGACTCAGGCTTATGTTTTGGCTTATGAGATTGTGCGTGAAAGGAAATATCTGGAACTTGCAAAATATTCTTTTGAGCATTTCCTGGGGAGAAACCGCTTGCGAACTGTTATGTATGATTACTCAACAGGTGCGGTCTGCGACGGGCTCAATTCCGACGGCATGAACTGTAACCAGGGTGCAGAACCCGTAATTTGCTATCTTATGGCTTTGAGCTCTTTAAATAAACACACAAATAAGCCCTTCGGTATGGCGTTCCAGCCCAAAGTATGTGACGGGGTTGCGAAAGAAAAAGAGCCTGCTATCTACAAATCAGGCAAAATGAGGTAGATAATATGATGTGGAAAGATCATGGAGAGCTGTTCCAGAGGAATCCGAAAAATCCGATACTTACAGTTGATGATTGGCCGTATCGAGCTCATTCGGTATTTAACCCTGCAGCCGCTATAGTTAACGGTATAACTCTATTAATGGTGCGTGTCGAAGATCACAGGGGCTTTTCTCACCTTACAGTAGCCAGGAGTAAGAATGGAGTTGACGGCTGGGAAATTGACCCTAAACCAACCCTTATGCCGGACCCTGTAAACTACCCTGAAGAAATATACGGCATTGAAGATCCGCGTATAACTTACGTAGACGAGATGGGAAAATGGGCTGTAACATATACGGCTTTTTCTGATTCAGGCCCATTACCAGCTCTTGCCTATACGGAAGATTTCCGTAATTTTGATCGAGTTGGAGCTACCCTGCCGCCTGAAAATAAAGATGCTGCTGTTTTTCCGGTAAGATTTAACGGCAGGTGGGCGATGCTACACAGGCCTGTATCCGGTATGGCGGGTGCGAAGGCAAATATCTGGATATCCTTTTCTCCGGATATGAGATACTGGGGAGATCACGAGGTTCTTCTATATGCTCGAGAAGGTGGATGGTGGGACGCACGAAAAATCGGATTATCTCCGCAGCCACTCCGTACATCTGACGGATGGTTAATTATGTACCATGGAGTACGCCAGACAACTTCTAAGGCAAGTTACAGGCTTGGACTGGCCCTTCTTGATCTTGAAGATCCCAGAAAAGTGCTCCATAGGTCAGAAGGATAGGTTTTCGGGCCCCGCGAAATGTATGAACGCAGTGGAGACGTTAATGATGTTGTTTTCCCTTGTGGATGGGTTTTAGTGGATGATGTAATCCGCATTTATTATGGAAGTGCGGATATATCAGTATCACTGGCCAGCGCAAAAATTCGCGATGTTCTTGACTATATCCATGGATGTCCTGAAACGCAGTGCCCTGAGGAATTCTGCAACTGGTTTGAAGAAGACCTGGGAGTTACCAATGATCCAAAGAAGGGCGACACTAAATTAAAAGAAAAGTAAAATTTGAAAGAAAAGTAAAATAAAAATTTGTTAAAACAAGAATTAAAAAGATGGGATGTGAGTAGTTTTGGGGGTATTATTATAAGAATTGGAATGTTATCTCCGATTGCATGGAGTACACCACCTAAAAAGTATGGCCCTTGGGAATCGGTAGTATCTTTATTAACAGAAGGGCTGGTAAAAAGGGGAATTGACGTTACATTATTTGCGACGGCGGATTCGCATACTACAGCCAAGCTTCATGCAGTCTGCCCCAGACCCTACGAGGAAGATAAGAGTATAATGGTAAAGGTATACGAGTGCCTGCACATATCAGAAGTTTTTGAGAGAGCAAATGAGTTCGATATAATACACAACCACTTTGACTATCTTCCCCTTACCTACAGTGCACTTGTCAATACGCCGGTTGTGACAACAATACACGGAATTTCTTCACGAAAAATTCTGCCTGTTTATAAAAAATACGTAACTATTCAGCCTACCCAAAATCAGTTGATTGATATTGATTTTGACATCACAGATAAGTGTGATTAATAACCAATGGTAGAATAAAAA